>NZ_SOGI01000020.1:0-1059 GCF_004403385.1 Cryobacterium sp. TMT4-31 | reverse complement strand
CAACGCGTTGAGGCCGCCGATCCACATCTTCGCCGGCGAGAACGTGTGCATCCACGCGATCAAACCGATGACCTTGTCATCACCGTTGGCATCCAACGCGGCCCGACGGATCGACTCAGCGTCCTTCAAAACCGGCTTCCACACCACCGTGACGGGCACGTCACTGGACGNATCGACTCAGCGTCCTTCAAAACCGGCTTCCACACCACCGTGACGGGCACGTCACTGGACGCGTTGAGAGCATCGGCGATCGCCCGGGACTGCTCGGCGACCTGGCGCAGGGTCTCCTCGCCATACAGGTTCTGGCTGCCGGTGAGGAACCAGACCTCGTAGCTGTCCAGGGACGTGTTGAGTGCGGTGGGTGACATTATTTGAGGGCTCCTTGCGGTGCTTGTCCGTAGACATTCTGGTAACGGTTGAAAAGAGAATCGATCGATTCCTGCGGGATCGGAATCAGCGGGCCACCCTGCCGGGCCAAGTGCACCGTACGGGCGACGTCTTCGACCATCACGGCAGCCTTGACCGCATCACGGGCATCCTTACCGATCGTGAACGGCCCATGGTTCTGCATCAACACCGCCCGGGAACGATGCCCAGCCAACGCCTCGACAATGCCCTGACCGATGGTGTCATCACCGATGATCGCGAACCGGCCCACCGGGATCGGACCGCCGAACTCATCAGCCATCGCCGTGATCACACACGGGATCTCCTCACCACGCGCAGCCCACGCCGTCGCGTAAGTGGAATGCGTGTGCACCACCCCGCCGACCTCGGGCATGTTCCGGTACACATACGCATGCGCAGCCGTGTCCGACGACGGCGACCGGTCCGCACCCGGAGTCTCCGGAACGACACTGCCATCCAGATCACAAAGAATCATGTTCTCCGGCGCCAGATCCGCATAATCCACCCCGGACGGCTTGATCACAAACAAGTCCGCGCCCGGCACCCGACCCGACACGTTACCGCCGGTCCACACCACCAAGCCATTGGCCGTCAACTCACCATGCAGCCGAGCGATATCCGCCCGCACACGCGCGATCGCGACCTCGATCT
>NZ_SOGI01000070.1:0-58298 GCF_004403385.1 Cryobacterium sp. TMT4-31 | reverse complement strand
GGCACCCTGCTGCCGCATCAGCCGCGGCCCGTGGTGGTGGGGCGCCGCCCGGTGCCGGCCGACGCCGCCGTGCACCGGCACCCGCTCACCCCGTGGTTCCTGGCCGGGCACGACGTCGCCGCGCTGCTGGCCGAGCTGCACGAGCGCGGCATCCGCCGGGTCTTCGTGGAGGGCGGCCCCGCCCTGGCCAGCGCCTTCGTACGGGCCGGCCTGGTCGACGAGTACCTCGTCTACCTGGCGCCCACCCTGCTCGGCGGCGACAGGCTGGCCCTGGGCGACATCGGCGTCACCGGCATCGACGCCCAGCGCCGGCTGCGGATCGGAGAGCTGCAGCACCTCGGCGAGGACCTGCTGCTGGTCGCCCGGCCGGCCGACACCGATGCCACTACCGCCGAGACCAGCCACACCGACCAGACCACCCGGGCCGCCGCGGCACACCCCGGCACACGCCCCGACACACGCCCCGACACACAGACGAGCTGAAGGACCACCATGTTCACCGGAATCATTGAGGAGCTCGGCACCGTCGAGCGCATCGAGCGAACGAAGGATGCTGCCCGCCTCACCATCCGCGGCCCGCTCGCGGTCGACGGCGCCGGGCACGGCGACTCCATCTCGGTGAGCGGTGTCTGCCTCACCGTGGTGGAGCAGACCGATTCGACCTTCACCGCCGACGTGATGGCGCAGACCCTGTCGATGTCCACCCTCGCCGGCGTCACCGCGGGCACCCCGGTGAACCTCGAACGCGCCGCTCTGGTGGGCGGCCGGCTCGGCGGCCACATTGTGCAGGGCCACATCGACGGCACCGGCACGGTGCTGGCCGTCGTGCCCGGCGATGCCTGGCGGGTCGTGCGGTTCAGCCTCGATCCGGCGTTGGCGCCGCTGGTGGTGGACAAGGGCTCCATCGCCATCGACGGGGTCTCCCTCACGGTGAGCAGCATCTCCGCCGCCGCCCAGCCCGACCAGTGGTTCGAGGTGTCGCTGATCCCCGAGACCCTCGCCGCCACCACTCTGGGCGGCCTGACGGTGGGCGACAGGGTCAACCTGGAGACCGACATCCTCGCCCGGCACGTGCAACGCATGCTCGCCCTCGCGGCGAGCGCCGCAGCCCCCTCGACCGAAACATCCGCACCATCCGCAGTTCTAAGGAGCACCCCATGAGCCTCGCCGACATCCCCACCGCACTGGCGGCACTCCGGCTCGGCAAGCCCGTCATCGTCGCCGACGACGAGGGCCGCGAGAACGAGGGCGACGTGATCATCTCCGCCCAACTGGCCACCCAGGAGTGGATCGCCTGGACCGTGCGGCACTCGAGCGGCTTCATCTGCGCGCCGATGACCAACGACATCGCCGACACCCTCGACCTGCCCGTCATGGTGCTCAACAACGAGGACCCGCGCGGCACCAACTACACCGTCACCGTCGACGCTGCCGACCGGTTGAGCACCGGCATCAGCGCGGCCGACCGGGCGCACACCCTGCGGGTGCTCGCCGAACCCAGCTCGACGCCGGCCAGCCTGAACCGGCCCGGCCACATCCTGCCGTTGCGGGCCATGGACGGCGGAGTGCGGGAACGCGACGGCCACACCGAAGCCGCGGTCGACCTGATGAAGCTGGCCGGGCTCACTCCCGTCGCCGGGATCGCCGAGATCGTCGCAGAAGACGGCGAGATGATGCGCCTGCCCGGACTGCTCCTCCTCGGGGAGCGGGAGGGCGTGCCGGTGATCACCATCGCCGACCTCATCGCGCACCTGCAGGAGTTCCACTGCGACGACGACCTCGCCTCGGTCAGCCCGATCCGCGAATCGCCGCGGGTGGACTTCGAGGTGGAGACCACGGTGCCCACCGAACACGGCTCGTTCCAGATTCGCGCGTACCGCGACCGGATGACCGGGGCCGACCATGTCGCCATCGTCTCGGGCAGCCCGCAGGACGGAGCCCTCGTGCGGGTGCACTCCGAATGCCTCACCGGCGAGGCCTTCGGCTCGCTCAAATGCGAGTGCGGGCCGCAGCTGCAGGCCGCGCTGGACACCATCGAACGCGAGGGCGGCGTGGTGGTGTACCTCCGCGGCCAGGAGGGTCGCGGCATCGGCCTGATCAACAAGCTGCGCGCATACAAGCTGCAGGAGGACGGCCTGGACACCCTCGACGCGAACCTCGCGCTGGGCCTGCCGGCCGATTCCCGCGACTACGGCGCGGCCACCGCCATCCTCGACGAACTGGGCCTGGGCTCGGTGCGGCTGCTCACCAACAACCCGGAGAAGGTGCGCCAGCTGCAGGCCTACGGCGTGACAGTCACCGAACGGGTGCCGCTGGTCGTGGGCGTTGGCAGCCACAACGAGGACTACCTCGCCGCCAAGCGTGACCGGATGGGTCACGAAATCTCAGCACACCAGATCGTGAAAGGACTCGCACTATGAGTGGAGCAGGATCCCCCGCCATCGACGTCGACGGCACCGGACTGGAGGTGGTGATCGTCGCCGGCCGCTGGCACGACGTGATCACCGACGGTCTCATCGCCGGAGCCACCCGGGTGCTCGAGGCATCCGGGGCGACGTTCTCGCTCGTGCGGGTGCCCGGCAGCTTCGAGCTGCCCGTGGCGAGCAAGGTGGCGCTGGAGAACGGCGCCGACGCTGTGGTGGCACTGGGGGTCATCATCCGCGGCGGCACCCCGCACTTCGAGTACGTGTCGGCGGCGGCAACGGACGGCCTCACCCGGGTGGCGCTGGACACCGGCAAGCCGGTGGGCTTCGGCGTGCTCACCCTCGACGACGAGCAGCAGGGCCTGGACCGGGCCGGACTGCCCGGCTCGAAGGAGGACAAGGGCGAGGAGGCCGCCACCGCGGCGCTGGCCACGGCCCTGGTGCTCAAGGCCCTCCGCGAGCGTTAGGCCCTAGCGGGATTCGAGGAGCGCGGTGACCCGTTCGAGCAGGTCGTTGGCGCGGAACGGCTTGATCAGGTAGCCATCCGCGCCCGTCGCCAGGGCCAGCGCGATGTCGCTGTCCTGCGACTTGGCGGTGAGCAACAGGATGCGCGGCTGGGTCAGCGCGGTGTCGGCCCGCACCTGCGCGCACACCTCGATGCCCGTGAGCTTGGGCATCATCCAGTCCAGCACGATCAGATCGGGCGAGCCGGCGCGGGCGGCCGCGAGGCCCTCCTCACCGTCGCCAGCCTCGGACACCTCGTGCCCGGCCCGGCGCAGTTTGTGGCCGATCAGGGCCCTGACGTCTTCGTCGTCCTCGACGATCAAAATGCGTGACATACGGCGTGTCCCCTGGTTCGGCGGTCTATCTTCAGCGCGTGTCACCCGCACTGGGCACACGACACACTAAGTTGACAATATCCAATCGCGCCGCGGTCGGCTTCACGGGGAAGGCACCACGCGAGTGAACAATCTTGTCGTGTCGCTGTGGGCCGCGCCGCGCCGCTGGCGTTACGCGGCCATCCTCGTGCTTCTGTTGGTGGCCTATGGCCTCGGCAGGGCCTCCCTCGCGGCGCCGCCCTCGCCGACCGGTGTCGCCCAGTGGTGGCCCGCCGCGGCCGCCGCCGTGCTCGCGATGTGTGTGGCCAGGGGCCGGGAACGCGCCGTGGTGGCGATACTGGTCACCGTGGTCACCGTGGCCGCGAACCTCGGCGGCGGCCGTCCCCTGCCGGTTGCCCTCGGCTTCGGTCTTGCCAACGCCCTCGAGGCCTGGGTGTTCAGCGCCATCGTCGCTCGCCGGGATGAACCGGCCCGCCTGGACACCGTGCGGGACGTGCTGCGGTTCACCGTCGCCGTTCTGTGTGGCGCCGTCGCGATCGGGCTCGTCGCCGCGAGCACGGTGACGCTGTTCGAGGGCGCCTCGTTCGGCCAGGTGCTGCTTGCCGCCATCCCCTCGCACGCGTTCGCCGTTTTTGTGCTCGTCCCTCTTGCCCTGGTGCGCCGTAGCCAGGCGCGGGCGGAGCGTCGCCTGGAGTTGCTCATCCAGGTGGGCGCCATGATGCTGGTGCTCGGAGTGGTGTACGGGCCGGGCCGGTCACTGCCGATCTCCTTCCTCATCCTGCCGCTGCTCACCTGGGCGGCCTTCAGGTTCGGGATCCGGATCGTGGCCTGGGAAGTCTGCGGCACGGCAATGGTCGCGTCGGGGCTCACCTCGCTCGGGATCGGCTACTTCAGCGCGGCGCAGAGCGGCGCCACCGGCACGAGCGGACCGTACGTGCAAATCTTCCTGGTCACCTTCGCGAGTTCGATGCTGTTGCTGGCCGCCGAGCTGGCCCAGCGCGACGACGTCCTCAGCCGGGAACGGGAGGTGGTGCAGGCCCTGCGCGAACTCAACCGGCAGAAGGATGACTTCGTCTCGTCGGTCAGCCACGAGCTGCGCACCCCGATCACGAGCATCCTGGGCTTTGCCGAGGAGCTCGAGGACACCACTCTCGACGCCGATCAGGCCCGCTTCACCCGGGTGATCGTGCGCAACTCGCATCGGTTGGCGCAGCTGGTGGAGGACCTGTTGGACCTCTCCAAAATGAGCACCCACACCGACACCGGCCAGGACGAGGCCGTTGACCTGGCGGCGCTGGTGGCCGAATGTGTCGAGGAGCAGGCCCCGCAGGCGCACGCCGCCGGGGTGAGCCTGACCGCCGAGTTCGGCGCCGGACCGTTCGATGTGCGCAGTTCGGCGTCCGACCTGCGTCGGGTGCTCACGAACCTGGTCTCGAACGCCGTCAAGTTCACTCCTCCGCACGGGCAGGTCTGGGTCGGCTGCACGACCGACACCGACGGCATGTTGCTCACCGTCAGCGACAACGGGGTGGGCATCCCGCCGCAGGACATCGAGCGGGTCTTCGACAGGTTTTTCAGATCGGCGAGCGCCGAGTTGCTGGCGGGCACCGGGCTCGGGCTCCCCCTCACCAAGGGACTCGTCGACAGGCTCGGCGGTACCATCGACCTGCAGTCGGACGGCCACACCGGCACCCACGTCACCGTGGCCCTCCCCCGCGTCTCGCCGCTCCGGTCGGGCACCACGACCGAAACGGATTCGCCCAGCACGACCACCCGAATGTAGGGTGAATCAGGCCGCCACAAGCGGCCGCCGTCTTTCTGAGCGTCAACCCGTCCGCCCCAGACGACTGACCGCCGTCTCGCGCCCAGACTCAGCCACGCCATTTCCTTCATTCGGAGCGCCCACACTCATGTCAGCATCCACCGCGGCGGCCACATCCGTCGCCCCCGCGCCCACGAATCCTCGCAGCCGCGTCATCCTGGCCAGCCTCATCGGCACCACCATCGAGTTCTACGACTTCTACGTCTACGCCACCGCCGCTGTGCTGGTCTTCCCGCACCTGTTCTTCCCGTCCGGCAACGAGACCGCCGCCCTGCTCGCCTCCTTCGCGGTGTTCGGCGCCGCCATGGTGGCCCGGCCGCTCGGCGCCCTGTTCTTCGGCCACTTCGGCGACAAGAAAGGCCGCAAGGCCACCCTGGTCGGAGCGCTGCTCACGATGGGGATCGCCACGTTCCTGATCGGGCTGCTGCCCACCTACGCCATGGTCGGCTGGCTCGCCCCGGCGATGCTGGTGATCCTGCGCCTCGCCCAGGGCTTCGCCCTCGGCGGCGAGTGGAGCGGCGCGGCCCTGGTGGCCACCGAGAACGCCCCCAAGGGCAAGCGCGCCTGGTACGGCACCTTCCCGCAGGTCGGCGCCCCGCTCGGCTTCATCATCGCGAACGGCCTGTTCCTGCTCATCGCGCTGCTGCTGCCCTCCGACGACCCGACCCGGCCGTCGGATGCGTTCCTCGAGTGGGCATGGCGGGTGCCGTTCCTGTTCAGCGCCGTCATGGTGATCGTGGGCCTCTGGGTGCGTCTGCGCCTGGTGGAGAGCGACGCGTTCACCAAGATCGTCACCACCAAGAAGGTCGCCAAGCTGCCGCTCGCCGCGGTGTTCAAGTCCAACTGGCGTGAACTCATCCTGGGCACCTTCATCATGCTGGCCACCTACGTGCTGTTCTACCTGATGACCACGTTCAGCCTCAGCTACGGCCGTGCCGCCACGGATGCGCCGGTGGCGGGCCTCGGCTACAGCTACACCACGTTCGTGCTGATGATGATCGGCGGCGTCGTGTTCTTCGGCATCTTCACCCTTGCCTCCGGGCCGTGGGCGGACAGGTTCGGCCGCCGCCGCACGCTGCTCTGGGTGACCGCGGGAATCGTCGTGTTCGGGTTCCTGTTCGTGCCGCTGCTGGGCGCCGGGTTCCTCGGCGTGATGATCTTCCTGATCCTCGGCTTCACCCTGATGGGCATGACGTTCGGCCCGATGGGCGCGCTGCTGCCCGAGCTGTTCCCCACCCACGTGCGCTACACGGGCTCCGCGTTCGCGTACAACATGAGCTCGATCCTCGGTGCGGCCGTGGCCCCGTTCATCGCCGTGTGGCTGTGGACCCTCGGCGAGGGCAGCCCGTTCTGGGTGGGCATCTACCTTTCGGTGATGGGCCTGATCACCCTGGTGGCGCTCTACCTCAGCCGCGAGACCCGCGACCTCGACCTCGAGCGCTGACCCGCGCGGCTCGACCCACGCTGGCGCTACAGCTCGCGAAAGCGGTCGTGTGGCTGTCTCAGTTCTCTGAGGTAGCCACATGGCCGCTTTCGCGCAATCGGATGTCAATTTGAGTTGACACGAATGGGATATGTCAATTACGGTTGACACATGTTGGATGACACGGGACGAACACTGGTGGGCGACGCCGGCTCAGGCGACCCGATCGAGACACTGCGGGCAATCAAGCGGATGCGCGGCGAACTCGACCGCGCCGAGGCCCTGGCCGTGCGGCGGGCACGCAACGCCAATGCGCCCTGGCAGCTGATCGCCCTGGCCCTCGAGGTCTCCCGGCAGGCCGTGCACAAGAAGTACGGCCGTGGCTAGCCTGCACCCGGCGAGGCCCGCATCCGCGCGGGCGCCGGTTAAGCTCGACTGGTGAGTACGACACCCCCCGGCACCAGCACCCCCGCGTCCGACACCCCCGCACCCAGGACACGTTCCCGGATGGGCCGCCGCGGCGCCCCGACCGAAGGGCCGCGGGCCTCCTTCAGCCAGTTGCTGCCCTACCTGTCCGAACACCGGGCCGTGCTCAGCGTTGTCGTGGTGCTCAGCGTGCTCGGCGCCGCCGCGAGCCTGGCCCAGCCGCTGCTGGTGAGCCAGGTGATCACCCTCGTCGAGGCCGGCGACCCGCTGGACAACATCGTCACGGGGCTCGTCGCGCTCGTCGTGGTCTCCGCCCTGATCAGCGGATACCAGCACTACCTTCTGCAGCGCACCGGCGAGGGCGTGGTGCTCTCCAGCCGCCGCCGCCTGATCGGGCGGATGCTGAACCTGCCGATCAGCCAGTTCGACGCCCGCCGCACCGGCGACCTGGTCTCCAGGGTCAGCTCGGACACCACCCTGCTCCGCGCCGTGCTCACCCAGGGCGCCGTGGAGGCCATCGGCGGGTCGCTCACCTTCATCGGCGCCATCATCGCGATGCTCATCATCGACCCGGTGCTGCTGGGCCTGACGGTGCTCGTGATCGCCGTGTCAGTGGTTACCGTGGTGCTGCTGTCGGCGCGCATCCGCACCGCCAGCCTGGCCGCCCAGACCAAGGTCGGCGACCTGGCCGCCAGCGTTGAACGGGCCATCAGCGCCGTACGCACGGTGCGCGCCGCCAACGCCACCGCCCGCGAGATCGCGGTGGTCGAAAAGGACGCCGAGGGTGCCTGGCAGATGGGCATCAAGGTCGCCAAGGTCTCGGCCCTGGTCGTGCCGATCGCCGGCATCGCGCTGCAGGTGTCGCTGCTCGTGGTGCTCGGCGTCGGGGGCTTCCGGGTGGCGGACGGCAGCATCACCATCGCCGACCTGGTGTCGTTCATCCTGTTCCTGTTCATGATGATCATGCCGCTGGGCCAGTTCTTCGGCGCGATCACCTCGGTCAACTCGGCGCTCGGCGCCCTCGGCCGCATCCAGGAGATCATCGACCTGCCCAGCGAAGACCAGTTCGACCGCGACATCGCGCCGCTGGCCATCGTGGTGGGCGCCGCGAACGCCAAGGTCAACCCGGAGGCGCCGGCGATCTCGTTCGAGGACGTGCGCTTCCACTACGCCCCCACCGTGCTCGCCACGACGGATGCCGCCACCGGCGAGGAGCTGGCTGCCGTGCGCCCCGGCCCGGTCGCCCAGGCGGTCCTCGCCGCCGAGGACGGCAGCACCCCCGACGCCACCACCGAGTTCACCGGCCCCGACACGACGGCCCCTGCTGTCGGCCCGGCCACCCCGACACCGGTGCTGCGCGGCGTCTCGTTCAGTGCCCCCCGCGGTCTGCGCACCGCTCTGGTGGGCCCGTCCGGTGCCGGCAAGAGCACCATCCTCGCGCTGATCGAGCGGTTCTACGACGCCGACTCCGGCGTGGTGCGGCTCGGCGGCCTCGACATCCGCAGCCTGGACCGCACCGACCTGCGCGGTCAGATCGGCTACGTGGAGCAGGACGCCCCCGTGCTGGCCGGCTCGCTGCGCGACAACCTCACCCTCGCCACGCCGGACGCCACCGACGAGCAGTGCGTGGCCGTGCTGCACGCCGTGAACCTCGGCGAGGTGCTCGACCGCGACCCGGCCGGCCTCGGTGCCGCGGTCGGCGAAGACGGCGTCAAACTCTCCGGCGGCGAACGCCAGCGCCTCGCCATCGCCCGGGCGCTGCTCGCCGCCCCGCCGATCCTGCTGCTGGACGAGTCCACCTCGAGCCTGGACGGCATGAACGAACAGCTGATGCGCGACGCCATCGACGCCGTGGCGGTGGACCGCACCCTGATCGTGATCGCGCACCGGCTCTCCACCGTGGTCGACTCTGACCAGATCGTGGTCCTGGACCATGGGGAGGTCGTCGGCACCGGGACCCACTCCGAGCTGGTGCTCTCCACCCCGCTGTACCGCGACCTGGCCAAGCACCAGCTGCTGGTCTAACAGCACTCGCGAGGTCTTCCGCGAGGTCCGCTCTCCCCGCGAGAGCGGGCACGTGGCTGCCTCCGCACCCGCGACACGACCACGTGGCCGCTTTCGCGAGTTACCGGCGGCGGATGAAGCGCAGCGTGACGATCTCGAACGGGCGCAGGGTGAGGGTGAGGGCGTGCGACTCCACCGGGAGCGGCGCCCCGGCGGCGAGCTCGACGCGGGGCTCGGCCAGCGGGCGCTCGAGCAGGTCGGTCTCCACCACATCCGTCGCCTCGAAATGCCGGATGAGACGCGCCGTCGACCGATTGCCGTGCGCCTCGTACAGCCGCACGATCACATCCCCGCTCCGGTCTTCGGCGAGCTTGACCGCCTCGATCACCACGGCCGGGTTGTCGACCCGGAGCAGGGGCTCGACGACAGCGTCGGCCACCCCGGTCACGGTGCGCAGCGGCAGGTTCAGCCGGTAGCCCTCGGCCACGGCCTCGGGGATGCCGGAGCCCACCCGCAGGGAGACCCGCAGCTCATGCCGGCCCTGGTCGGCGGCGGGGTCGGGGAACACCGCCGCGCGCAGCAGCGAAAGCCGCACCGTGGTCGCGGACCGGCCGGCGCCGTCCGGGGACCGGCTGATGTCATGTCCGTAGGTGGAATCGTTGGCCACGGCCACCCCGTAGCCGGGCTCGCCCGCGTGCACCCACCGATGCGCCACCGTCTCGAACCGGGCGGCATCCCAGGAGGTGTTGGTGTGCGTGGCCCGGAAGACGTGGCCGAACTGGATCTCCGAGGCGGCCCGGTCGGCGTTCACGTCGAGCGGGAAGGCCAGCTTGAGCAGCTTCTGCCGTTCGTGCCAGTCCAGATCGAAGTGCAGATCCACCGCCGGCGACCCCGCCGACAGGGTGATGTCCTCGACCACGCGGGAGGTCCCGAAGGCACGGGTCACCCGCACGCGGGCCCGGCCGGGCGTGTCCAGGATCACCTCGACGGACTCCGCCGTGGTCAGGTCCACGGTGTTGCGTTTGTAGTGTTCGTCGATGTCCCAGGCGTCCCACTGGGTGGGGGTGTCCCGGTGCAGCTGCAGCAGGTTGCCCCGGGAACCCGCCGGCACCAGCTCGCGGTGCGCGATCACGTCCCACACCGAGCTGAAGAGCCCGTCGGCGTCGATGGTGACGGCCACGAGTCCGTTGTCGAGCACGAGGCCGGCCGCCGTGCGGGTCAGGGTGACGTCAGCCGCCGGCGCCGCCGGATCGGGGTGGGCGGCATCCGCGCCCGCCAGCCCCGCCACGCCGTCAAGGGCGTACGGGCCCGCGTTCAGGAGAACTGTGCTGTCGCCGGTGGAGCACAGCTGCCGCACAGTGGTCTCGATCAGGTCGGTCAGGGTGTCGGCGACGGCGGCGTAGTTGCGTTCGGCTTCCTGGTGCACCCAGGCGATGGAGGAGCCGGGCAGGATGTCGTGGAACTGTTGCAGCAGCACGGTGTGCCAGGTCTGCTCGAGCAGATCGTAGGGGTAGGCGACCCCCGAGCGCACGGATGCCGTGGCCGCCCACAGTTCGGCCTCGCGCAGCAGGTGCTCGCTGCGGCGGTTGCCGCGTTTGGTGCGAGCCTGGGAGGTGTAGGTGCCCCGGTGGAACTCGAGGTACAACTCGCCGAGCCAGACCGGCGGCTCGGGGTACTCGGCCTCGGCCGCCTCGAAAAAGCGTCGCGGGCTGGACAGCTCCACCGTCGGCGAGCCTTCCAGCGACTCGGTTCGGCGGGCGGCGGCGATCATCTCCGTGGTCGGTCCGCCGCCGCCGTCCCCCCATCCGAATGGCACGAGCGACGTGTTGGCCGACCCCTTTTCGGCATATTGGTGCTCCGCTCGCGCCAGCTCCTCCCCCGACAACTCCGCGTTATACGTGTCGACGGGAGGGAAGTGGGTGAAAATCTGGGTGCCATCGATGCCTTCCCACCGGAAGGTGTGGTGCGGCATCAGGTTGGTCTCGTTCCAGGAGGTCTTTTGGGTCAGGAACCACCGCGACCCTGCCGCCGCCACGATCTGCGGCAACGCCGCCGAATAGCCGAACGAGTCGGGCAGCCACACCTCCAGCGGCTCGACGCCGAATTCCTCCATGAAAAAACGCTTCCCGGCGACGAATTGGCGAGCCAGCGCCTCACCACCGGGCATGTTGGTGTCCGACTCCACCCACATCCCACCCACCGGCACAAACGTGCCGGCCGCGACCTGCGCCTTGACCCTGGCGAACAGCTCCGGGTAGTGCTCCTTGAGCCAGGCATACTGCTGGGCGGATGACGCGGCGAAGGTGAAGTCCGGGTTCGCCTCGATCAGGGCCAGCACATTGGAGAAGGTGCGTGCCACCTTGCGCACAGTCTCCCGCACCGGCCAGAGCCAGGCGCTGTCGATGTGGGCGTGGCCCACGGCGTGCAGATGGTGGGCGCTCGCGTTCGCCGGTCGGGCGAGCACTTCGGCAAGCGCAGCGCGTCCACGGGACGCCGTGCCCGCGACGTCGTCAGGGTCCACGACGTCGATGCTGCGTTCCAGCGCCCGTAGGATCTCCGCCCGCCGGGCGAGACCCGTGGGAAGCTCACGCATGAGACCGGTCAGGGTCCAGAAATCCTGCAGGAGCTCCCACACGGTCTGGTCCTTGAGCACCACGTCCACCTGCCGAAGCCGGTAGATCGGGGTGGCTCCGGCCGTGGCGGGGTCGCCCTTATCGGTGGCGACGAAGGTGAAGCCGGAGGTGACATCCGGGTTGGCGGCCGCCTCGATGTAAAGGTCGATGCGCCCACCGGGTCCCACCGTCAGAGGGACGGAGCGGTTGCGGGGCTCGACCGCCTTGAGGATGACACCGTCCGGGGACCAGACCAGGCCTTCGGCCTGGAACCCCGGCGTCGCCTTGCTGAAGCCGAGATCGACCAGGAGTTCGACCCGCAGGGAGTCGTCGACCGGCCACTGGGCCGGAACGCTGCCGGTGACGTGCAACCAGGTCGTTCCCCACGGCCGCCCCCAGGTTCGGCCGGTACCGAACGGGCTGTAGTCCTGGCGGATGGCGTCCATGAAGGGTACGGGCTCACCCGGAGCATCCCACGATTCGATGGCGAGGGGCACGGCGGCCCGGTTGAGGGCTGGTCGGAGCCGTTCCCGGACGAACCGGCTGATCCGCAATTCCACGAGCGTGCTGTCATCATGCATGACTGGTACCGTTCCTAACCCTTGATCGCGCCTGACATGGTGAATGACCCGCCCATGCCGCGGGAAACGAGGACGTAGAGCAGAATCACCGGGACTGAATACAGCACGGAGAACGCGGCGAGCTGACCGTACGCGATGGCACCGTACTGGCCGAAAAAGCTGTAGATGCTCACAGCGGCCGGCTGCTTGCTCGGCGAGAGCAGCAACACGAACGGCACGAAGAAATTGCCCCAGGCCTGGATGAACACGAAGATGAACACCACGCTCAGTCCGGGGCGCATGAGGGGCACAACGATGCGCCGGAGGGCGTTCATCGCTGACGCCCCGTCGACCCAGGCGGCTTCCTCCAGGCTGACCGGAACCGAGTCCATGAAGTTCTTGGTCATCCAAATGGCCATCGGCAGCGAGGTCGCCGCCATGAAGAAGATCGTGGCAGGAATCGAGTCCAGCAGATTAAGGCGAACGAACAGGCTGTACACCGGAACCATGATTGCGGTGATGGGTAGGCAGGTGCCGAACAGGACCCCGTACATGAACGGCTTGTTGAAGCGCATGGTGTACCTGGAGAGCGGGTAGGCAGCCAGCACCGACGCCAGCACAGTGACGACGGCGGCGCCGCCGGAGAGCAGCAGGCTGTTCCAGAGCGGCAGGAACGTCAGCTCGGGGTTGAACACCGCGGCAAAGTTGTCCACGGACAGTTGCTCGGGAATCTGGGTCTGGTAGGTGGCCTTCACGTCGAGGGAGGCCAGGACCAGCCAGGCCAGCGGCAGCAGGAAGCACAGTGCGATGACGATGAGAACGGCATTGGCCAGGATCGCGGCGGTGGCCTTGCGCGGCGAGGCCACCGAGGTGGCGAGGGTGCTGACGGTCATCGGCTCAGACCTTTTCTGGGCGAAGCGCCCGAATGTAGACAAGCGAGAAAGCGGCACCGATGAGCAGCATGACCGTCGCGATGGCGGTGCCGTAGCCGATGTCACCGAACTTGAATGCCTCCTGGAACGCCATGATCGGCAGGGTGGTGCTTTCGTTTCCGGGTCCGCCCGCGGTCATCACCCAGATCAGGGTGAACACCGACAGCGTCTGTAGGGTGATCAGCATCAGGTTGGTGGCGATGCTGTTCTTGATCATCGGGATGGTGATCCAGGTGAGGCGCTTGATGCCGTCGGCGCCGTCAATCATGGCGGCCTCCGTCACCTCTACCGGCACATCGTTCAACGCCGCCCGGTAGACCATCATCGAGAACGCGGTGCCCCGCCAGGCGTTGGCCAGGATGATCGAGAGCATGGGAAAGCTGTACAGCCAGTTCGGTCCGCTCATCCCCGCCGCGGCGAGCACCTGGTTCAGGGTGCCGTCCTCGCTGAAGTAGGCGTAGGCGACGAAGGCGGCGACGATCTCGGGCAGCACCCAGGCCGCGACGACGGCCGTGCCGACCACGGCGCTGACCACCTTGCTTGCCCGGTTCATCAGCAGGGCGATGCCCAGCCCGAGGAAGTTCTGGCCGACGATGGCGGAGGCGACCACGAACACGAAGGTCAGCCACAGCGACAGCGGAAAGACCGGGTCCGTGAACAGGGTGAGGTAGTTGTCCAGGCCCACCCACTGCGGGTCCTGTGCGCTCGCGCCGGTGAGGGCCGCGTCGGTGAAGGACCCGTAGAACGACCAGATGACCGGCCCGAGCAGGAAGATCGCGAGGAGCACGACGGCCGGCGCCAGGGGCAGCACCCGGGTCAGGGTGCGTCCCCGTGGCCGCCGGCGCGGGCCGGGACCCGAGGGTCCCGACCCGGTCACGGTCTCACCGGGACAGTGGGAAACGGTGTCGGCTGACATGGACTACTTCGTGGTGACTTTGTCGGCGCCCACGATGCCCTCCACGGCGGTGTCGTACGCGGCCGCCGCTTCATCCACGCTCATCTGCCCGGTGATGACGGCCTCGGTGGCCGCCTGCACTTCGGCGGAGATCTTGGAGTAGTCGCTCGTTGCCGGGCGGTAGTGGGTCACGTCCACCAGCTCGGTCACGTCGGCCACGAACGGGTTCGCGGCGAGGTAGGTCGGTTCGCTGGCGACATCCGTGCGCACGGCAATCTGGGAATTGTTGATCGCGTACCAGAGGGCGTTCTCCTGGCTGACGGCCAGGGCGAGGAAATCGAACGCGAGGTCCGCGTTCGCGGTCTTCGCCCCCACCGCGAGGGTCCAGCCACCCGACATGCTCACACCTCCGGGTTCCTCACCGTTCTGGGTGGGGAACGTCGCGACGGCCATGTCCTCGGTGTACGCCGGCCACTCGTAGGAGCCGCCGGTCTGCCAGAACGACGGGGTGTAGGAACCTTCGACGGTGCCGCCGAGCTTGCCCTGCGGGAACAACTCGCCGAAGACCTTCTTCCACACGTTCGGGTCCAGCGCCTCGGACGGATCGAGGGCGAGCTTCTCCGCGTAGAGGGTCTCCAGGAACTCGAGGGAGTCCTTGAACCCCTGGGATTCGACCACCCATTTCTGGTCGTCCTCGTTGTAGAGGGTGTCTCCGGTGCCGTAGAGCAACTCGTAGAAGCTCTGCATCACGGTGCCCTCGCCGGTGCCCTTACCTGCGTACATGTTGAACGGCACCACGTCGGGCTGGGTGTCCTGGATGGCGCGGGCGGCCGTCAGGATGTCGTCCCAGGTTTCCGGCTGCCACGGCAGCTCGATGCCGGCGGCGGCGAAGACCGGTTTGCTGTACCAGATGCCCCGGGTGTCGGTGCCCAGCGGGACGGCGTAAACGCTGCCGTCATCCCCCATCCCGGCGGCCTTGGCTCCCTCGTTGAACTGCGCCCACTCGTCCCAGTCGGCGAGCTGGTCGTCGATGTTGAGCAGGTAGCCCGCGTCGATGTCGGAGCGCAGCCGGAAGGTGTCTTCGTAGAACACGTCGGGTGCGGTCTCGGCGGACTTCTGCGAGAGCGCGAGCTTGGTGGAGTAATCGTCGTCGTTGGCCTGGATCGGCTCGAGTTCGACGGTGACCCCGGGGTTCGCGGCCTCGAACTCCGGCTTGATCTTAGTGAACAGCTCGTCCAGAGCCGTGAAGGAATCGGTCTTCTGGTACACGATCTTCAGTGATTGGCTGTCGCCGTCGGCGTCGCCTCCGGCAGCCGTACAGCCCGCCAGCGCAACCATCGAGGTTGCCGCCAACACGGACAGGGCGAGTTTTGCGTTGCGATGCATGGTGCTCCTTTGCTCCAGCTCGTGCCCCCCAAACGCTGACCGGCCCAGTTACCGGCAGGCGGCATACGGAAATACTAAATCGAATGGATAAACTCGCACAAGAGCCTGACGGCACCTTTACCGAGCTGTGACTAACCGAGGATCAGACGGGCCGCACGCGGTGCGAGCGTGTGGTCCAGCACCAGGCAGGCGGCGCCGACAGCGCCGACGTCCTCGCCGACTCCCGTGCCCGCCACCTCGATTCGGTGGATGCTCCTGGCGACCGTCAGCTCGTCCAACAGGCCGGGTATCCGGCGCAGGTACACCCGGCTCAGCCGCGACCAGTAGGGCCCGCCGAACACCACCCGGTCGACGTCGAGCAGGTTCGTGAGCACCGACACCGCTTTCGCGACCCGGCCGGCGGACTGCTCCAGGACGGCCAACGCCGCATCCGACCCGCCCTCGGCAAGCTCGCACAGGGCCGAGAACTGCACATCGGTCTCTCGGGCATCCGCGTTCGGCTTCGAGGCGGTCAGCACGCCGAGCCGCACGGCCGCCCGCACCAGGCTCTGCGGGGTGCAGGTGACCGCGACACAGCCCCGAAGCCCACAGCCGCACGGCGGACCGTCCGGATCGACAATGATGTGGCCGATTTCTCCGGAATTGTGCGAGCTGCCGCGCACGACCTCGTCCCGCAGCACCAAACCCGCCCCAATGCCGGTGCCGAGGTAGAAGAACACGAAGCTGCCGACCCCGCTGGGCCCGCCCGCCCACATCTCGGCCACGGCGGCTGCGGTGACGTCCTTGTCTACGATCACCTCGAAGCCGGTCGCCTGCGCGAGGGCATCGCGGAGCGGCACCAGGTGCCAGCCGAGCAGGTGTGGCGGATCGACGACCGTTCCGCGCTCGGGATCGATCGGCCCGGGCGTCGCGACGCCGAGCCCGGCGATCTTCGCGCGGTCCACCCCGGCCTCGCGGATCAGCCGTTCGATCTCCTCCGCGATGTGACGGACGACGTGGTCCGGGTCGCTGGCCGCGGGCGTGGCGCTGCGGGATCGGTGCACGACGGCGCCGGTGAGGTCGAGGATGGCGAAGGTCATCACCGCCGGGTCCAGATGCACGCCTACGGCGTATACGCCGCCGGGGTTCAGCTTCAGGATCGTGCGCGGCTTGCCGGGACCACTGCTGGCCTTGCCGGCTTCGAGCACCATGTCCCGGTCGATCAGCCGACGACAGATGTTTGAGACGGTCTGCGCGGACAGCCCGGTGGAGTGCCCGAGCTCCACCCGGCTGAGGCCGTTGACCGAGCGGCGGATCGCGTCGAGCACGACGGCGGCATTGAAGTCGCCCATCCGGGGCAGATTCGTGCCACGCCGCGCCCGCAGATCGCCATTTGGAACCACGGATTCACCTCATTGCTTACCTCGGGATGACTGAATCCTATTCGGTCACCCGGCGCACAATGAGCGCAGAGCCGCCGCGCCTACGTGGCGAGGTGGTAGCGCAGGCTGGCGAGCTCGGACCGCAGCGCGGCCGGCACCCGGCCGCCGAATCGGCCGAAGAACTCCTCGGTGAGGTCGCACTCGGCCAGCCAGGAGGCCGGGTCGATGCGGAACAGCTGCTCGAGGGCATCCGGTGTCACGTCGAGGCCGTCGACGTTGATGGCGCCGGGCTCCGGCATCCGCCCGATCGGGGTATCGACGGCGTCGACGCTGCCCTCGACCCGGCGGATGATCCACTCGAGCACCCGGGAGTTCTCGCCGAAGCCGGGCCAGAGGAAGCTGCCGTCCTCGCCCTTGCGGAACCAGTTGACCTGGAAGATCGCGGGCGCCTTGACGCCCAGTCCGCGGCCGACCCGCAGCCAGTGCGCCCAGTAGTCGGCCATGTTGTAGCCGCAGAACGGCAGCATTGCGAAGGGGTCTCGGCGCAGCTCTCCCACGGTGCCTTCGGCGGCGGCGGTCTTCTCCGAGGAGATGGTGGCGCCCATGAACACGCCGTGCTTCCAGCTGCGGGCCTCCGCGACCAGCGGCACGTTGGTGGCGCGCCGGCCGCCGAACAGGATGGCGTCGATGGGCACTCCCCCACTGGATTCCCAGCTGTCGGCGATCGACGGGCACTGCGCCGCCGGCACGGTGAATCGGGAGTTGGGGTGCGCGGCCGGCCGGCCGCTGTCGGGCGTCCAGGAGTTGCCCTCCCAGTCGGTGAGGTGCGCGGGCGGGGTGTCGGTCAGGCCCTCCCACCACACGTCGCCGTCGTCGCGGAGGGCGACGTTGGTGAAGATGGTGTTGCCCCACACCGTCTGCACGGCGGTGGGGTTGGTGGTCTCACCGGTGCCGGGGGCCACGCCGAAGAACCCGGCCTCGGGGTTGATCGCCCAGAGCCGGCCGTCGTCGCCGGGGCGCAGCCACGCGATGTCGTCGCCGATGGTCTCCACGGTCCAGCCCGGAACGGTGGGCTTGAGCATCGACAGGTTGGTCTTGCCGCAGGCCGAGGGGAACGCGGCGGCCACATGGTAGGTGCCGCCCTCGGGTGAGGTGACCTTGATCAGCAGCATGTGCTCGGCCAGCCAGCCCTCATCACGGGCCATCACCGACGCGATCCGCAGCGCGAACGACTTCTTCGACAGCAGGGCGTTGCCGCCGTAGCCGGAGCCGAACGACCAGACCTCGCGGTCCTCGGGGAACTGCACGATGTACTTGGTGTCGTTACTGGGCCAGGTGACGTCGGCCCGGCGGATGCCGGCACCGTCCACGAGCGGGAAGCCTACGCTGTGCACGGTGTGCACCCACGGGGCGCCCGCCTCGATCAGGCGCAGCACGGCAGCGCCCATCCGCGTCATGATGCCCATGTGCAGCACCACGTAGGGCGAGTCGGTGATCTCCACGCCGAGTTGCGAGATGGGGCCGCCGAGCGGTCCCATCGAGAACGGCACGACGTACATCGTGCGGCCGCGCATGCTGCCGGCGAAGACGCCGTTCAGTTCGGCGCGCATTGCCTTCGGTTCCGCCCAGTTGTTGGTGGGGCCGGCGTCATCAGGGTCGGTGGAGCAGATGAAGGTGCGGTCCTCCACCCGGGCCACGTCGGTCGGGCTGGTGCGGGCGAGGAAGCTGTTCGGCCGCCACTCCGGGTTGAGCCTGATGAGCTTGCCCTCGTCGACGAGCTGTTTGGACAGGCCGTCGGCCTCCTGCGCGGTGCCGGTGCACCAGACGATGGCGTCGGGCCGGGTGAGGCGGGCAATCTCGTCGACCCAGGCCCGCAGGGCGGGGTCGGTGGTACCCGTGGGTACACCGGAGACGGTGGCGGCCGAGGTCTGGGTCGCGTGTGCGGTGTGGGCGCGGATGTCGCTGCGCACGGGGTGGGTGACGGTCATTGTCTGGCCTTCCTCAGGATGCGGACGGGTCGGGAAGAGTGGGGCAGGAGCGCTAATTTCGTCCTGTGCATTAAGAATGCGACCGAATCGCGGTCAGGAACCGGAAAACAGTCGTTAAGAATCTCGGTTCTTTACGTATGCTTAAGGAATGCCAACGCCGGCCTCCGACCTCGTCACCCTGGGTCATCGCATCCGTCACTTTCGGAGCGAGCGCGCGCTCACCCTGGACCAGCTCGGTGAGCAGGTAGGTCTGGCGGCCAGTCAGCTCTCCCTGATCGAGAACGGCCGGCGCGAGCCCAAGCTCTCCGTCCTGCAGCAGTTAGCGCAGGCCCTCGGGGTGCCGCTGGCCGATCTGCTCAGCGGTGAGGCGCCCAACACCCGGGCGGCCCTGGAGATCGAGCTGGCCCGGGCGCAGAAGAACCCGCTCTACGGTGCGCTCGGCCTGCCCCAGGTGAAGGTGACCAAGGGCATGCCGCTGCCGGCGATCGAGTCTCTCGTGGGCCTGCACCGCGAACTCGCCCGTCGGGCCAGTGAGGCCATCGCCACCCCGGAGGAGGCCCGCCGGGCCAACACCGAACTGCGCGAACGGATGCGGGAACGCGGCAACTACATGCCCGACATCGAAAAGCTCGCCGAGGAGCGGGTGCGCGCCTCCGGGCACGTCTCCGGCGCGCTCACCCACCGCGAGGTCAGCGTGATGGCCGAGCAGCTGGGCTTCACCCTGATTTACGTGAACGACCTGCCGCACTCCACCCGGTCGGTGACCGACCTGGCCAACCACCGCATCTACCTGCCGCCGGCGTCGATCCCGGGCGGGCACGGGCTGCGGTCGATGGCGCTGCAGGCGATGGGGCACCGGCTGCTCGGTCACGAGCGCCCGGCCAGCTACGCCGAATTTCTCTGGCAGCGGTTGGAGATCAATTACTTCGCCGCCTGCTGCCTGATGCCGTTGGAGGCCACTCGCACGTTCCTGCAGAACGCCAAGCGGGAGCGGGTGCTCTCGGTGGAAGACCTGCGCGACGCGTTCGGAGTCACCCACGAGGCTGCGGCGCTGCGGCTGACCAACCTGGCCACCACCCACCTGGACATGACCGTGCACTTCCTGCGGGTCACCGGCGACGGCGCGCTGCAGAAGGGCTACGAGAACGACGGCCTGCCGTTGCCCGCGGACGTGACCGGGTCGATCGAAGGCCAGCTGGTCTGCAAGCAGTGGAGCGCCCGCAGCGCGTTCACGCACACCAACCGCACCACCGAGTTCTACCAGTACACCGACACCCCGGCCGGCACCTTCTGGTGCGCCACCCAGACCGGCAGCACATCGGATGGCGAGTTCTCGATCAGCGTCGGCGCCCCGTTCGCGCAGGCCAAGTGGTTCCGCGGCCGGGAGACCACGCAGCGGGCGGTGTCCCGCTGCCCCGACGAGTCCTGTTGCCGGCGCCCGTCGGGCGCGGTCGCCGCCCGCTGGGACGGCCAGGCCTGGCCGAGCGCCCGGCTGCACGCGCACGTGCTCTCGCCGCTGCCCAGCGGTACCTTCCCCGGCGTCGACGACACCGAGGTGTACAGGTTCCTCGAGGAGCACGCCGACCAATAGCGCCCGGCGCGCCCCGGATGCCCCCCATCGTCGTCGGGTTTGGCGAGAGTGTCCCTGGAAGCACCATGTGACGGCTAACGTGAGTAGACGAAGTCTGGGGGCGGCGATGGCGGCGACTACATCTGCGGCGCAGGGTGAACAGACACGGTCAGGTGGGCGGTTCGCCTCGTGGCCGATCTGGATCATGGCGCTCCTGCTGGCGACGTTCTCCGTCGCCATCCTGCTCCGACGTGACACCGAGTTCAGCCCGCTCGTCGACGGGTGGCTGGGGCTGCTCGCAATGGTGGTTCCCATCTTCGTCTGCGTGCGGGCCCTCCACCGCACCCGGTTCGGCCAGCTGGAGCTGGTGCTCGCTGCGGCAGCGGTGACCTCCTGGGCGGTCGGGAACATCTATTTTGTGCTCTCGGCAGGCTTCGGCGTGACGCTGCCGTACCCGTCGCTCGCCGACATCGGGTTCCTGGCCTTCTGCCCCCTGATGATGGCTGCGCTGGTGGTGTTGGTGCGCCGGAAAGCGCGGGACATGGCCTGGTCCGTTGCGCTGGACGGCGCCCTGGGCAGCGTCGCCGCGGCAGCCGTGCTGGCGGTGCTGCTGAATCCCATCCTGGGCCCCGTCGCAGACAGACCGGCCTCGCTGGCCACTGCGGTCGCGGTGTCGTATCCCCTGGCCGACCTGCTGCTCGTGGCCGTCTTCGTCGGGGTCGGGGCCTCCCAGGGGCGGAACGCGGGTCCCCGATGGATCCTGCTCGTGTTGGGCCTGATGACGTTTGCCGCCACCGACGTCACCTACGCCCTGCTGGAACTCACCGACCTGTACGTCGTGGGCACCCCACTCGACATGGGCTGGGCCATCGGCCTCGCCTTTATCGCGTGCTGGATCGACGTATCCGCCCGCGCCGACAGGACGCGACCCGTCCCGGCGTGGTCGATTCCCGCGCAGGCCGTGCCGGCGTTGGCCACGGCCACCGGGCTGGGTGTCCTGATCCTGGCAAGCGAGGTGGAGGTCCCGCCGCTCGCGGTGGCGCTCGCCAGCCTGACCCTGGTGCTGGCCGCGGTTCCCCTGGTGTTCAGGCAGCGGATCCGGCTCGCGGACATGCACCGCCAAGCCATGACGGACGAGCTCACCGGCCTGCCCAACCGGCGCGCACTGTACGCCGAGGTGCCCGCTCGGCTGGCCGCCGATCGGCAACGCCGCAGTGCGCTCCTGCTGCTTGATCTCGACAAATTCAAGGAGGTCAACGACAGCCTCGGACACGACGTTGGCGACGGTCTGCTCCGGGTGGTGGCCGGGCGACTGTCGGCGCAGCTGCGCGAGGCCGATCTGCTGGCCCGACTGGGTGGGGACGAATTCGCCATCCACCTCGACGGATGCGATGTCGCCGCGGCCGAGAGCGTCGCCGTGAAGCTGCGCACGGCACTGGCCGAACCGTTCACCCTGGCCGGCATCACCCTGCAGGCCCACGCCAGCATCGGAATTGCCCTCCACCCCGAGCAGGGCCAGGACCTCACCCTGCTGCTGCGCAAGGCCGACATGGCCATGTACCGGGCGAAGTCCACGCGGGGCGGGCACCACGTCTACCGCGACGACGACGGCCAGGGCGACGAGCGGTTACGCACCCTGGCGGAGCTGCGCACGGCGCTGCTCGAAGACCAGCTGCTGCTCCACTACCAGCCCAAGGTCGATCTCGCTGTCGGCACCGTCCGGGGCGTTGAGGCCCTCGTGCGCTGGGATCACCCGGTGCGCGGGCTGCTCTATCCGGATGCCTTCCTCGCACTCGTCGAGGAGGCCGGGCTGATGCCGGCGATGACGCAGATCGTGTTCGAGAAGGCCCTGGATCAGACTGCTCGCTGGCAGGAGCAAGGGCGCACGCTGTCTGTGGCGGTCAATCTCTCGGCAAGCTCACTCGTCGACGTTGAACTGCCCGATCGGATCGCTGACATGGTCGCCGCGCGCGGGCTGGTTCCCTCAGTTCTGGTGCTCGAGATCACCGAAGACTTCCTGATGGGAGACCGGGAACGGGCACACGCCATCCTCACCCGGCTGCGTGACCTCGGGGTGCGGATCGCCGTGGACGATTTCGGCACCGGCTACAGCTCCCTGGCGTATCTCCGTGATCTGCCCATCGACGAGCTGAAGCTGGACAAGTCCTTCGTGATGCCGATGGCCGACGATCCGCGCGCGGCCGCGCTCGTGGCCTCGACCATCGATCTGGCGCACAGCCTCGGCCTGCGGATGGTGGCCGAAGGTGTCGAGAGCAGCGTCGCCTACGCAGACCTCGCCGGCCACGGGTGCGACGTCGCGCAGGGCTTCTTCATTTCCCCGCCCGTGCCGGTAGCCGAACTGGATTCCTGGCTTGCCAGCCGCGAGGTGGCCGTTGTGACCGGCCTCACGGCCACGCTGTTCACCCCTCGTGAGGGCCGGTAGGTTATTGGCCATGATTCAGATCGCGCGTGAGACCCCGACCCGGACGGACGTGCTGCTGTTGCTGGACGAGCACCTGGCCGACATGTTCGCCACCTCACCGGCCGAGAGCGTGCACGCCCTGGACCACTCGGCACTGTCGGCGCCGGAGGTCTCGTTCTGGACGGCCCGGGAGGACGGCGGCCTTCTCGGCTGCGGGGCCCTGAAACAGCTGACCCCCACCGAGGGTGAGATCAAGTCGATGCGCACCGCCCCGGCCGCGCGCGGACGGGGCATCGCCGCGGCCCTCCTCGGCGAGATCGTGAACGCGGCCCGGCACCGCCGGTACGAGCGGCTCTACCTCGAGACCGGCAGCCAGGACTTTTTCGCGCCGGCCAGGCGGCTCTACGACCGGCACGGCTTCACCGAGTGCGCCCCGTTCGCGGACTACGTTCTCGACCCGCACAGCACCTTCATGCGTCTCGATCTCGCCGGCGGCTGAACGCCGACCGGTGCCCGGGCACGGGCACGGGCACGGGCACGGGAGTAGGTTGACGCCGTGACCACACTGCAACGGAAGGACCGGCTCCACGAACGCCTCGGAACCGGTGCGAACGCCTTCGCCAACCATCCATTTCGATGGGCCTTCGTCGCCACTCTCGGCGTGCTGGCGGCTCTGGTAATCGCCGCCGCCGTCGCCGGCATCGGGACCGTGGTCTTCTCGGTGTTCGCTGCCGCGTTCATCACCCTCGGCCTGGATCCGTTGGTGCGGTGGTTCGAACGTCGCGGCATGAAGCGCGGAGGTGCGATCCTCACTGTGAACCTGCTTTTTGTGCTGGTCATCGTCGGCATGCTCTCGCTGGTCCTGCCGCTCGTCATCGGCCAGGCCGTCGCCTTCGTGAACGGCCTGCCGGCGATGCTGGCCGATTTGCGCGCCGAAGACTGGTTCCAGCAGGCGTCGTCGGGCAGCGGCGGACTGCTCACGAATATCTACTCCGGCGTGGTCGACTTCCTCACGAACCCGGCCACCTGGACCGGGATCGGCGGCGGGCTCCTGCAAGTCGGCGTCGCGGTGATCAGTGCGATCTCGACGACAACGTTCATCTTCATCCTGACCATCTACTTCACAGCCACGCTGGACTCCTCCAAAGCGGCGATCTACACCCTGGTCTCCGCGTCGCACCGCGAACGGGTGGTGGGGCTGGCCGAGCGAATCATGCAGAACATCGGCCGGTACCTCAGCGGCATGGTGGTGTTGGCGTTCCTCAACGCCACCTTCAGCCTCATCCTGTTGACCCTGGTCGGCAACCCGTTCGCGCTGGTCATCTCGGTCTCCGCGTTTTTCATCACCCTGATCCCCCTGATCGGCACGGTGTTGACGACGGCGTTCATGACGATCCTCACGCTGTTCGTTTCGCCGACCGCGGCGCTTGTCGTGCTGATCGCCATGCTCATTTATATGCAGATCGAGGCGTACATTCTCACCCCGAGGGTCATGAGCAAGGCGGTCAATGTTCCCGGCTCCATCGTGCTCATCGCCGCCCTCGCCGGCGGCACGCTCGCCGGCCTGCCCGGGGCGCTCGTCGCCATCCCCGTCGCGGCCGGCATTCTGCTGGTCCTCAAGGAAGTGGTCATCCCCGCCAAGGCGCTCAGCTGACTCACCCCCTGTTGGAGCCGTCGAGCCAGGCAGTCATGCGCCGGAGGCTGGACTGGGCGCCCGGGTTCTCCGGCTCGTTCAGGTGGCCGTGCCGGGTTCCCGGCTCTTGGCAGACCGTGACATCGACGCCAGCCAGCGCGAGTTCCGCCGCAAAGGCCTGCCCCGACGCGCGCAGGCTGTCGTGCTCGGAATTCAGGACGAGCGTGGGCGGCAGGCCGGCCAGATCGTGACCGCCGGGGAACGCATAGGGATTGTCGAGCCCGGCTGGGTCGCCCACGTAGTTGAGGTTCATCGCCCGCACATCGTCGAGCTCGAACCGTGCGTCAGCGGGCAGCACCGCGATCTTCTGCGCGAGTTCGGTGCTGGGTTCCGGCAGGACGCTGTGCACGAGCGGGTAGGCCAGCAGCAGCGACGCCGGCTGTGCGCCGCCGGCGTCCCGCAGCCGCAGCGCCACCCCCGCGGCGAGGGCGCCTCCCGCACTCGCCCCGCCCAACGACAGCCGGTCGGCGTCGATGCCGTACGCGGTCGCCTGATCGGCGGCCCAGCAGAAGGCCGCGGCGACCTCCTCGGACGCCACCGGGAAGAGCACCCCGTCGCGGGCCGGTTCGCTGTCAGTCAGGGCCGCCGACACCGGTGCCAGCCGATATCCGACGCTGATCACGGTGATGCCGCGCGCCGCGAGCTGTTGGGACACCCAGTGCGCCTCGGGCATCTCCAGGTCGCCCCACGCGAAGCCACCCCCGTGCGCCCAGACCAGTGCCGGGCTCTGTTCCGACCCGGCGGCGGCGCGATAGACACGAATCGGGATGGCACCGTACGGGCCGGTAATCGTCAGGGAATCCATGGCTCTGATCCTCCCAGCTGCTGCCGTACCGGCGGCCACTCGACACGCTCGCGACCCGCGGGGTCAGGACCGGGCGCGGCGGCCGAGCTTCGTTGCGGCGTAGAGCAGGCAGCCGACCGCGACGATGATGCCGCTGCGCAGCCAGACTTCACCGCTCTGCTGCGTGAGCAGAACGAGGCAGGAAAGCGCGCCCAGAATTGGCAGCACGCTCCAGGCCCGGAAGTGCTCGTGTTCGACCTTCTCCCGGCGGAGGACAAGAACGGCGATGTTCGTGCTGAGGAACACCAGCAGCAACAGCAACACCACGGTCTCTGCCAGCGTCGCGATACTCCCGGTGGCGGTGAGCACCATCGCGAGGGCCGTGGTGATCACGATCGCCACCCACGGTGTGCCCCGGCCCGGCAGCACCTTGGCGAACACCGACGGCAGTAGGCCCTGCACACCCATCCCGTAGGCCAGTCGGCTGGACATGATCATGGTGAGCAGCGCACCATTCGCAACCGCCACCAACGCGATCAGGCTGAACAGCCAGGCCGGGATGCCCACGCCCGTTGCCTGGATGACGGTGAGCAGCGGACCGGTGGATTCCTTCAGGTCGGCGGCCGGCACGGCCACCGATGCCGCCGTACCCACCAGCAGGTACAGGATGCCGGCCGTCGCCAACGCGCCGAACAACGCCTTCGGGTACACCCGCGATGGGTTCTTGACCTCTTCGATCACGTTGGCGCTGGTCTCAAACCCCACAAAGGAGTAGTACGCCAGCAGCGCGGCACCGAAGACCGCAATCACCGGGTTCGCGGTGGATTCGAAGGTGACCGCCCGGCTGAGGTCTCCCCCGCCGCCGGAGAACATCACGGCGACCGCGACGACGACGAGCACCAGGCCGGTGGTCTCGATGACTGTCATCACCAGGTTCGCCCGCACCGATTCCTTGATGCCCCGGGCGTTGAGCAACCCGGCGGCGGCGAGGAAGAGCACCGCGCCGAGCACCGGCGGAATGTCGATGAACGTGCCGAGGTAGTCTCCCGCGAACGCGAGAGCGAGGCCGGCGGCGCTGACCACGCCGGCCGCGAGCATGCAGAAGCCGACGAGGAACGCGATGAGCGGCTTCTTGTAGGCGCGTTCCGCGAACACCGCGGAGCCTCCCGCCCGGGGGTACTTCGTGACGAGCTCGGCATAGGACGCCGCGGTGAGCAGGGCGAGGCCCAGGGCGACAAGCATCGGCACCCAGGTCACGCCGCCGACCTCGCCGGAGATCTGGCCCACCAGCGCGTAGATGCCCGCCCCCAGCACATCGCCCAGGATGAACAGGTACAACATCTTGCCGGAGATGTTGCGCTTGAGTGCCGGCTGGGTTGCGCCTTCTCGCGGGTCGGTGCTGGCGTTTTGCTGTGTCATTCCGATACTTTAACCCGCGCCGCCCATCCCGTGGCTACCGAAAAGACCGAACGAAATCGACCCAGCTTTGCGGGCAACTGTTACCGCACCGGACAATTGTGGCCGGTGTGCCGGCCACAATTGTCCGCACGGGGAACAGTTGGCGGCGACGCGGGTCCGTCAGCCCGCGGCGTGGGCGGCGAGCTTGGCGGTGAAGTCGGAGAACAACAGCCGCAGGTCGAGCCGGGTGTACACCCGCATCGGCCGGGGACCCTGCCGCGGGATGAAGTCGTACGACCCGTCGGCGCGGATGCGCGGCACCGTGCGGGTGACGTACGCACTCGACGAGGGGTCCGCCGCGAACGAGGACTGCAGCGCAGTCAGCAGCACGAGCGGGCTGTCGCCCAGGATGTACGTCTCGCCGAGCGGCGGGCCGTCGGCGCCGACTATCGCGGCAACCCCCGCGAGGGCGTCGTAGAGGTGCGATCCGATGGCGCCGTGCGGTCGAACATCCGTGAGCAGCTCGGCCCAGGAGAAAAGCGCCTGCCGGTACGCATCCCGGGGCACCTGCCAGATCGGCATGAAGGAGTCGAAGATCACCCGGGCGGCGGAGATGTCGATGGCCAGGTTGTATTCCGGGCCGTGCGTTCCGGGCGGCGGCACGGCCAGGCCGTCGTGCTCCGGCCCGCCGATCCAGACCAGGGTGAGCCGGGTCGCGATGCGCGGCTCGAACAGGTACGCGCTGGCGATCTCGGTGAGCCCGGCCCCGCAGGCCACGAACAGCGGCAGATCGGTGTCGGTGCGCATGGCCTCGGCGATGATCGCATCCGTAGCCGCGGAGCGAACCGGCGAGAGCGGGTCGGTCATGCCCAGGTTGGACCCGGCCAGCACGGGGATCGTGCCGGCGCGGCCGAGCAGCTCGAGCACGGTGCGGGCGGCCTCTGCGGCGTTGTCGGCGGTCTGCTCGGACGGGTCGAACGGGTCGCCGGGCCTGAGGTGCGACCCGATGATCGCGCGGATCTCCACGGAGGGCGACAGGACGTGGTGGGCCAGCTGCACCAGGCCGTCGGGATCGCCGGAGAAGTCGTTGTCGATGATCACTCGGGCGCGCGGTTGCACGACCCGGCGCAGCTCGGTCTCGAATGAGGTCAACGCCGGCACCTTCCCTGAAGGGGTTTTTCTGACGAGTGTAGTGGTCGCGGCGGTGCGGCTCGCGGCACGTGTTCGGGGTCGCGGCACGGGGTCGATCCCGCGGCACGTGTTGAGGATCGCGGCAGGTGGGAGAACACCTGCCACCGGAAATGCCACGTGCCACCGCACTCGCGTCGTGCCGCCGGGACAACGGCGTGCCACGAGAACCGGTGCGGCTACTGCGGCGCCATCCGGATGCCGCCGTCCAGGCGGATGGTCTCGCCGTTGAGCATCGGGTTCTCCACGATGTGGCGCACCAGGGCGGCGTACTCGGCGGGGTCGCCAAGCCGGGCCGGATGCGGCACCTGGGCGCCGAGCGACGCCCGGGCTTCGGCGGGCAGGCCCTGCAGCAACGGGGTGTCGAACAGTCCGGGCGCGATGGTCACGACCCGGATGAGCGAGCGCGCGAACTCCCGAGCCAACGGCAAGGTCATCGCCGAGACCCCGCCCTTCGATGCGGCATAGGCCGCCTGACCGATCTGGCCGTCGAACGCGGCGACGGATGCCGTATTCACGATGACGCCCCGCTCCGGGGTGCCACCCGCCGCGGTTGCTCCCACAGCGTCCACCGGCTCGGTGGCCTGCATGGCCGCGGCAGCCAGGCGCACCACGTTGAAAGTGCCGAGGAGGTTCACCCGCAGCACCCGTTCGAAGTCGGCCAAGGCCATCGGGCCCTGCCGGCCGACGGTGCGCGCCGCGGGCGCGATGCCTGCACAGTTGACCACGATCCGCAGTGGGGCCACGGCTCCGGCGGCCTCGACCGCGGCCTGCACATCGGTCTCCACGGTGACATCCCCCGGCAGGAATATCGGCGACCGCGGTGCAGAACCTGGCGCCGCAGTCAGCTCGGCCGCCCGCTCTGGGCCCGCCGAACTCGCGAGGTCGAACAGCACGACGTGCGCGCCGGCCTCGTGCAGGGCCCGCGCGGTGGCCAGTCCGAGGCCGGAGGCGGCGCCGGTGACGAGTGCGGAGCATCCGTTTATGCGCATCAGAGTCGTTCGATGATGGTGGCGTTGGCCATGCCGCCGCCCTCGCACATGGTCTGCAGGCCGTAGCGACCGCCGCCGGACTCGAGGGTGCCGAGCAGGGTGCCCAGCAGCCGGGTGCCCGAGGACCCCAAAGCGTGACCGAGGGCGATCGCGCCGCCGCTGGCGTTGAGCTTCTCGAGGTCGGCGCGCAGTTCGCGCTGCCAGACCAGCGGCACGCAGGCGAAGGCCTCGTTGACCTCGTAGGCGGCGAGGTCGTCGATGCCGAGGCCGGTGCGGGCCAGGATGCGCCGGGTGGCGGGGATCACGCCGGTGAGCATCAGCAGCGGGTCACTGCCGGTGACCGCGAAGCTGTGGAACCGAGCCCGGGGGGTGAGGCCGAGCGCGGCGGCGCGGCTGGCGCTCATGATCAGGGCGGCGGAGGCGCCGTCGGTGAGGGGCGAGGAGTTGCCGGCGGTGATCTGCCAGTCCACCTCGGGGAACCGGGCGGCGAGCTCGTCGGTGCGGAATGCCAGCGGCAGCTCGGCGAGGGTCTCGACGGTGCTGCGCCGCCGGATGGTCTCGTCGCCGATGACCTGGCGGCCGTCGGGCAGGGTGACCGGCAGCAGCGTCGCATTGAAGTCGCCTCGCGCGGCGGCCTCGGCGGCGAGCCGGTGTGAGCGGGCGGCGTACGTGTCGAGTTCGGTGCGGGTGAGACCCCATTTGGCGCTGATCAGCTCGGCGGAGACGCCCTGACCGACCAGGCCCTGCGGGTAGCGGGCGTGCATCAGGCGGCCGTGCGGGTCCTGGCTGATGATCGCGGATGCGGGCGAGCCCCAGCCCTCGGAGCGGCCGGCCGCGTCGGAGCCGCCGGCCGGGGTGGGTCCGCCCGCGGAACCCAGCGGGATGCGGCTCATCGATTCGACCCCGCAGGCGATGACGATGTCATAGCTGCCGGCGAGCACACCCTGCGCGGCGAAGGTGGCGGCCTGCTGGCTGGAGCCGCACTGCCGGTCGATGGTGGTGCCGGGCACCGATTCGGGAAACCCGGCGCTGAGCAGCGCGGTGCGGGTGATGTTGGTGCTCTGCTCACCCACCTGGGTGAGGCATCCGCCGATCACGTCATCGACCAGGGCCGGGTCAAGGTTATTGCGGTTGACCAGGTCCTTCAGCACCCCGGCGAGCAGGTCGGCCGGGTGCACCCCGGAGAGCGCACCGCCGGGCTTACCCCGGCCGGACGGGGTGCGGACAACATCGACGATGACAGCATCATTGCTCATGGCTCCAGCCTATGGGTCCTGGTGAGATCCCGGCCGATGCACGGTGAGCACGTGCGCAGACACGCCCTGCGGACGATGGCTCCGGGTCGCATCCAGCAGCAGCGCCGACCCGGGCGCGGCCTCGGCCCCGTTCACCCGCACGGTGCCGCGCAACGCGAGCAGCAACTGCGCCCCGGCAGGCAGTTCGGCCTGGGGCGTTAGCGTGCGGATGCTGAACTCCGGCGGTTCGGCGGCGACGGCGAAGGTCAGGACGACGAGGGAACTCGCCCCTGGCGGCCTGAGTTTGGGCCGTTCGAAACACACCGTGGCGGAGCGCACCGGCATGACGTGCGCGCGGCGCAGGACCCGGTTCGATTCGCTATTGCGCACCGCAACCTGCGGGCCGGCGAGGCCGACCACATAGTGGTGGGTGCCAATGGGTCCGACCAGCAGGCCAGCGGAGTCTTTGATCTCGACCACGCGGAGCTGCCAGCGCAGCGTCAGGTCGTGGTCAAGATCGGCCCAGATCTCGCGGGCGCTGCCCCTCCCCTGGTCCAGGGGCTGGCGGGGCAGGTCGGCGAACCGGATGACGCGGGGCGGAGACTGGTCCGCCTCCACGCCGTCATCCTCTTCTGCCGGGATGCTCATCGGTCGTCACGGTCGGGCCGGCCCGGCCCGCCGGGAGCCGACACAAAGATGTGCTGGATGGTTCGCATTTCAACCATCCAGCACATCTCGGTATTACGAAGGACCGGTTACTCAGGCCTTGCTGTCGACGAGGACGTAGCCCTCTTCACCGTGCATCACGGAGTCGATGCCGGCGATCTCGTCTTCGTTCTTCACGCGGAAGCCGATCGTCTTCTCGATCGCGAAGGCGATGCCGAAGGCGAGGACGAACGAGTAGGCGAGAACGGAGAAGGCCGCGATGGCCTGGACGAGCAGCTGGGTGCCGTCGCCGCCCAAGAACAGGCCGGTGCCGTTGGCGAAGAAGCCGAGGTAGAGCGTGCCGATCAGGCCGCCGACGAGGTGGATGCCCACGACGTCGAGCGAGTCATCGAAGCCCAGCTTGAACTTGAGGTCCACAGCGATGGCGCAAACCGCACCGGCCAGGACACCGAGCACAATGGCCCAGATCGGCTGCAGGGAGGCACAGGCCGGGGTGATTGCGACGAGTCCGGCGACGGCGCCGGATGCGGCACCGACCGACGTGGGCTTGCCGTCGCGGATCTTTTCGACCACGAGCCAGGCGAGCAGGGCGGCAGAGGGCGCAGCGATGGTGTTGACGAACGCGAGGGCCGCGGTTCCGTCGGCGGCCAGCTCGGAACCGGCGTTGAAACCGAACCACCCGAACCAGAGCAGACCGGCGCCGAGGAGCACGAAGGGCGGGTTGTGCGGAACGTGCACGCCCTTCTGGAAGCCGACCCGCTTGCCGAGCACCAGGGCGAGGGCGAGGGCTGCGGCACCGGCGTTGATGTGCACCGCGGTACCACCGGCGAAGTCGATCGCGCCGAGGCCGAAGACCGACTGCAGGCCGTGGGTGATCCAGCCGCCGTAGGAGAAGCTGCCGTCCTCGGCCAGGCCGAAGTTGAAGACCCAGCTGGCGACCGGGAAGTAGACGACCGTCGCCCAGATCGCGGCGAAGATCATCCAGGAACCGAACTTGGCGCGGTCGGCGATGGCGCCGGAGATCAGCGCGACCGTGATGATGGCGAAGGTGGCCTGGAACGCGACGAAGGCCAGCGGCGGGTACATCGCGCCCTCAGGGGTTTCCAGCGCGGCGGTCAGGCCGATGTTGGACCAGTCGATCGCCCACGGCGCGACGGTGCCTTCGGATGCCGGGAACGCGATCGCGTAGCCGTAGATGACCCAGAGCACGCCGATCAGCCCGAGGGCACCGAAGCTCATCATCATCATGCTGATGACGCTCTTGGCCTTGACCAGCCCCCCGTAGAAGAACGCGAGTCCTGGGGTCATGAGCAGGACGAACGCTGCGGAAATCAGCAAGAAAGCTGTATTGCCTTGATCCATTGGAAAAACCTCTCTGCACGGACGCAGCGGCTCGCGTCGGGTAAGACATACCCTGACAGGGCTGTGTTACACCCTCGGCAAAGCTCTGTTTCGAACACGTTGCAGAGAGCGCCCCTGTGTAAACAACAGATGACGTGAGGCTCAGAGGTCGACGAGAGTCAGCTGGAAAGTGCCCACATCGCGACGGCGCTGGCCGCCGCCACGTTAAGGGAGTCGATGCCGTGTTTCATCGGGATCTGCACCACGGCGTCCGCCGCGGCGAGCGCCTCGTCGGTGAGCCCCTCCCCCTCCGCGCCGAGCAGCAACGCCAGCCTGGCGTGCTGGTCGCCGTGGAAGTCGCGCAGGCTCACCGCATCCGGGGTGAGCGCCAGGGCGGCGACGTGGAAGCCGTGCTCGGTGAGCAGCCGCCGGGTGCTGGGCCAGTCACCCACCCGGGTCCACGGCACCTGCAGCACGGTACCCATCGACACCCGGATGGCCCGACGGTAGAACGGGTCGGAGCAGCGCGGGGTGACCAGGATCGCGTCGGCGCCGATCGCGCCGGCGGAGCGGAAGATGGCACCGACGTTGGTGGGGTCGGTGACGTTCTCCAGAATCAGGATGCGCCGGGCATCCGACAGCAGCGCCGCCGGGTCCGGCAACACGGGCCGGTGCATCGCGGCGATCAGGCCACGGTGCAGCACGTAACCGGTGAGCTCCGTGAGCAGCTCCCCCGCGCCCACGAACACCGGCACGTCGTCGCCGACGAGAGCCCGGGCCTCGTCGAGGGTGTTCGCCAGGGTGAGCACCGACCGCGGCCGGTGCCCCGCCCGCAGCGCCCGCTCGAGCACCAGCGCGGACTCGGCGATGTACAGGCCGTGTTCGGTGCCGCGCGCCTTCTTGAGCGCCACATCCGTGGACTGGGTGTAGTCGGCCAACCGTGGGTCGCTCAGCTCATGAATCTCGATTATCGGCACCCCAAAAGCCTACCGACGCCCACCCCTCCCAAAACCGTGCGCGAAAGCGGTCACCTGGTTGCGTCAGCCCGCTGAGGTGACCGTGTGACCGCTTTCGCGAGATCTTGTCTAGTCGTAGTCGGCGAAGGGGTCGGGGGTGAGGGTGTATTTGGTGGAGAGGTACTCGTGGATGCCCTCCGAACCGCCCTCCCGGCCGAGGCCGGACTGCTTGACCCCGCCGAACGGGGCGGCCGCGTTGGAGACCACGCCCATGTTCAGCCCCATCATGCCCGTCTGCAGCCGCTCGATCATGCGCTGCCCGCGGGCGAGATCCTGGGTGTACACGTAGCTGACCAACCCGAATTCGGTGTCGTTGGCGATGCGCACGGCATCGTCTTCGTCGTCGAAGGGCACGATCGAGAGCACCGGTCCGAAGATCTCTTCGCGCAGGATGGCGCTGCCCGGCTTCACCCCGCTGATCACGGTGGGCTCATAGAAGGTGCCGGCCCGGTCCAGGGCGCGCCCGCCGGTGAGTAGGGTCGCGCCGCGGCCGAGGGCGTCCTGCACGAGGGTGTCGGCCTTGGCCACGGCATCCGCGTTGATCAGCGGGCCGATCTTGACGCCGGTCTCGGTGCCGCGGCCCACGGTGAAGTCGGTGACGGCCTCGGTGACCCGGCGGGCGAACTCGTCGGCGACGGATGCCTGCACGATGAACCGGTTGGCGGCGGTGCAGGCCTGGCCCACGTTGCGGAACTTCGCGGCCAGGGCGCCCTCGACGGCGCGGTCCATGTCGGCGTCCTCGAAGACCAGGAACGGGGCGTTGCCGCCGAGCTCCATCGAGGTGCGCAGCACGTTCTGCGCGGACTGCTGGATGAGCTTCTGGCCGACGCCCGTGGAGCCGGTGAAGCTCAGCTTCCGCAATCTGGGGTCGGCGATGATGGGCGCGGACACGGCCGCCGACGTAGAGGTGGTGAGCACGTTCACCACACCGGCGGGCAGGCCCACCTCCTCGAACAGCTTGACCAGGTACAGCGTGGTGAGCGGGGTGAGCTCGGCGGGCTTGATCACGACGGTGCAGCCGGCCGCGAGCGCTGGCGCGATCTTGCGGGTCGCCATAGCCAGCGGGAAGTTCCACGGGGTGATCAGGAAACTGGGTCCGACCGGGTGCTGCGACACGATCATGCGCCCGGTGCCCTCGGGGTTGGTGCCGTAGCGGCCGGTGATGCGCACGGCTTCCTCGCTGAACCAGCGCAGGAACTCGCCGCCGTAGCCGACCTCTCCGTAGGCCTCGGCGAGGGGCTTGCCCATCTCCAAGGTCATCAGCAGCGCGAACTCGTGCTTGCGTTCCTGCAGCAGTTCGAAGCTGCGGCGCAGCACCTCGCCGCGCACCCGCGGCGGGGTGGCGGCCCAGGCCTCCTGGGCTTCGACGGCGGCGTCGAGGGCGGCCAGACCGTCGGCGACGCCGGCGTCGGCGATGGTCTTGATCACCTTGCCCGTGGACGGATCGTGCACGGAAAGGGTGTTCCCGTCGGCGGCGGGCACCCACTGCCCGTTGATGAACAGCTCGTTGGGAACGTGCTGGAGTAGTTCTGCTTCGGTTACGTGCGCCACAAATGCCTCCTGTGAAGTCGTCGACCTCAATCTACTCGGGTGCCCCGGCCGGACCCCGAATCGACGGCGATTGTCAGGCGTGCCGACCACTGTCGTCGGCGTACCGGGTCAGGAGCCGCGCGAACTCGAGACGATCGGCGTCGGTCCAGGCCGAGGTGATCTGTTCGAAGGTCTCGCGTTGCAGGCGGCTGAAACGATCGCGGAGCTCGACACCTGCCGGCGCCAGTCTCAGCACGGTCCGGCGCCCGTCGGCAGCGGATGCGGCGCGCTGGAGGTAGCCGGAATCAATGCAGTCGGTGACCATGCGGCTCGCGACCGACGGATCCACGTTCAGCTGGTCGGCGACGGCACCGACAGTCATCTCCCCGTCTGCTTCGTCGACCACGTTGATGATGAGGTTGCGGGTGAGGTCGCGCTTGGTCATACCGTGGTCGGTCAGCGCTTGATTCGTGCGGCGGCGCAGGCGCGAGAACGCGGCACCGACGTCATCGAGGAGAGCGTCTGGGGTTTTGTTCGGATCCACACCCCGAGTCTAGCCTTGCATGCGTGTTTGCATATCCATGCTGTTGTGCACATACTTGTGAGTGCGCATCCATTTGAGCTGCCGCAGAACATCAAAGGAGACCTCGTGTCCGTCACCGCCATCATCCATGCACGCGTTTTCGACGGTGAGAACACCACCGAGAATCAGACCGTCATCATCGACAGGTCCACAATCGTCGGCGTCGGCGGGCCCGTCCCGGCCGGGGCACAGATCGTCGATGCGACGGGCGCGACCCTGCTCCCCGGCCTGATCGACGCTCACGTGCACACCTCGCCGGACTCGCTCAGGCTCGCTCTGGCCTTCGGCGTGACCACCGAGCTGGAGATGCAGGGCACGTCGACCAGGTTCAATCGCGCGCACATCTCCGCCGACGACACGCTGGCGGATGTGCGCTCGGCCGGCTTCGGGATCACTCCCCCCGGTGGCCACCCCAGCGAGCTCTTCCCCAAGGGTGACCGCCCCACCGACGACGACGACCCGGAGCCGGCCGACGGAGCCCCGGCCTTCGTGATGCCGTTCTCCACGACGCCGGCCGAGGCCGTCGCGTTCATCCCACAGCTGCTGGCCGGCGGGTCGGACTACATCAAGTTCATGGTCGACGACGGCAGCGTCGAGGGCCACCCCGGACTGCCCATCCTGGATCAGGCCACCCTCGACGCCGGTGTCGCGGAAGCACATCGCCTGGGAGCGCTCACCGTTGCGCATGCGCTCACCGTCGACGCCACCCGGATGGCCATCGACGCCGGCATTGACGGGCTGGCGCACCTGTTCATGGACCGCCCGCATACCCCGGAGATCATCGATGCTATCGCCGAATCGGGTGCTTTCGTGGTCGCCTGTGTGGTCCTGAACGCATCCATGATGGGCATCAGCGGCGCGGAATTCGCTGCGGACCCCCGGGTGCACACGAAGCTGAGCCCCGAATGGCTCACCACCATCCAGGCCAGCTTCGACCGCTACCCGCAGGGCCGGCTCGGTGACGTGCTCGCGTCGGTGAAGGCCCTGCACGAGGCCGATGTCGACCTGATCGTGGGAACCGACGCATCCGTTGCCGTGCCGTTCCTGGGCGGACTCGCCCACGGAGCCAGCGTGCACCACGAACTCCAGCTCCTCGTGCAGGCCGGGCTGACCCCCGCCCAGGCCCTCACTGCTGCGACATCCACCCCTGCCCGACGCTTCGGGCTCAGCGACCGCGGCCGGATTGCCGAGGGTCTGCGGGCCGACCTGTTGCTCGTCGACGGGGACCCGACAACCAACATCTCCGACACGCTCTCCATCCGTTCGGTGTGGCGGAACGGAACAGCCGCCGTCTGATCACGACGGCGGGTGCGTCACTCCAGGGGCTCGGCGGCGACGCGACGGTCGGAGGGCAGGATGCCCAGGCAAAGCAGGAGGGCAATCAGCTGCAACGTCCCCGACACGAAATAGAGCGTGTGCAGGAATGAATACACCGGCAGCAGTGCGACCTCCACGTAGATCCAGATGATCATGCCGAAGCCGGCGACCCCGGCCGCGCCGGTGTACCAGGGCTGCCGCCCGTGCTGCCCGAGCACGGCGAGCGCCTGCGTGCCGCCGATGACCACCAGCAGGATGAACCCAGGGATCACGTAGGAGTCGAACGGGGTGCCGACGAGCCAGCTCATCGGCATCCCCATCCCGTTGCCTACGATCAGGCCGAGCCCGCCGCCCAGCGCTGACAACAGGTTGAACCAGCCCATGACCAGCAGCGCCAGCCACCACAGGCGACGTGGCCGGGGCCGGTCGGTGCCGGGCACGGCGGGGCGAACGGATGCGGGATGGGACGCCATATCGCCATCCTGATCCCCCGGCGTGCGGGTCACAATCCCCCGCCCGGGTGGCGCGACATCAGTCGCGGTGCGGGCTACAGGCCGGTCAGGGTGCCGCGCACTATCGAGTCACCCGAGTGGGCCGGGTTGCCGTCGGCGGGTTCGGCCGAGACGTCCACCACCGGGAACTCGGCCAGGTCAAGGTCCGCCGGGAGGCTGAACCGGCCGGTCGCGCCGTCGAGCAGCCCCACACTGACCAGCCCGGTGGCGTCGGCGGTGAGCAGCCACACCTCGCGCAGCCCCTCGTTGCCGGTATCGTCGGCCAGGTCCACCACGACCTCGCGGCGCCCGTCCGCGGACTCCTCCACCGAGGCACTGCCGCTGGCCGTCCAGCCGGGCAGCGCGTCCAGTTGCGCCTGGGCGAGTACGGTCTCCGCGGCCGGTTCGCGGGTCGACTGCCACCAGACCCCGCCCACGATGCCGCCGACGATGCCGACCGTGCAGGCCGCCGCGGCCACGGGCAGCCAGACGCGACGGCGCCGGTGCTGGTCCAGCTGCACAACGGGCGCCGGCTCTCCTGCCGGTTCGGCGCCAGGGCGCTCTGTCCCGCTCGCGGCGCCCGCGGCAGGTCCGACACCAGGGGTCGTGTGCTTTGTCAGGTCCCCGCCGGCCAGGTCCCCGCCGGCCAGACCGGCCGCCGCGAGGTCGACCTCCGCCAGCCGCGGCGGCGCAGCCACCGCGGCGGAGAAGCCGAGGGCCGAGTGGATGCGGCCCCAGACGGCATCCGCGGGTTCGACCAGCTCGACGCTGCCGGCGCTGCGGCCGATCAAGACGGTGCGGCGCAGCGCATCCAGCTCGCCGACGCAGCCCGGGCAGGCGGCCAGGTGCTCGCGTTCGGCGGGAGTGAGGTCGAGCTCGGCGAGCGCGACGAGGGCGAGCGTGTCGCGGTCAAGATGCGTCATCGTTCGCCTCCAATCGAGTGCGCAAGCGGGTAAGGCTGCGGCGGATATGACTTTTCACGGTGCCGAGCGGCAATCCGAGGCTATCGGCGATCTGCACGTGGGTGAGGTCCTCGTAGAACGCGAGTCGCATCACACGTTGCGGCACCGGTTCGAGGCGGTTGAGCTCCTCGCCGATCAGCAGCCGCTCGGCCACGTCGGCGGACTCATCAACCGTGTACAGGTCGGCCTCGTCCACGAGGGACTGTTCGAGGCGCCGCCGCCGGGCGCGGGCGTCGTGCGCGTCGGCGATGGTATGCCGGGCGATGCCCACGATCCAGGCGGGCAACGCCGCCCGACCCTCGTCGAACCCGTGCCGGCCGCGCCACGCGGCGATGAACACCTTCTGCGTCACGTCTTCGGCCTCACCGGTGTCGCCGAGCGAGCGCACCGCCAGGGTGTACACCAGCGACGACCAGCGCGCGTAGGCCTCGGCGAGGGCGTGTTCGTCGCCCGCGCGAAACCCCGCGATCAGGTGGGCCTGGTCACGATCATCGTCGGTGCTGTTCGCAAAGGGGGTGCTCACGTCAACGTGCTGCCTCCGGGATCGGTACCGTGTGGTGCGGGTGTCCATCTCAGCACTCACGACCCGATCGAACCGGCCCGCGAGTGCGACCAGCATAACCACCCCCGGCCTCTGTACGCACGCCCCGTTCGGGCGGTAGGGTCCGACTCACGTTCATGGCGCCGGCACCGCCGTCACGATCACGTTGGACAGGTACCGTCGGGCGTCGTAGTCGAACTCGCCGCCGCAGGTCACCAGTGTGAGCCGCGGCTGACCGGACCTGTCAAACACGCTCGCCCACGGTACCGCCGGCTTTTCCACGCTGTCGACGGATGCCACTGTGTACCGGTGCGCGCCGCCGTCGGCAGTCTCCAACACGATCTCGGTGCCCGCCGGAGCGTCGGCCAGCAGGGCGAACGGGCCGATGTCGTAGACGAGGGAATCCACGTGCGCGGCGACGACGGTGGCGCCGGCCGGGCTGGCGGGGCCGGCGCCGTACCGGTACCAGGCGGCGACGGCGGGGTTCGCCGGCAGGGCCATGGCCGCGTCCTCGGCCAGGCCGACGGCCTCGATCGGCATGTCGATGCCCAACGCGGGCACCCGCACCCGTACCGGAGCGCTGACCGGGCCGGCCAGCCCGGCCAGGTCCGCGGACCGGCGCGGCACATCCGGTACCGCCGGCGGCGGAATCGGAGCCGGCGACGGCACCCGGGCCGGAGCCGAGATTGACGGTTCCTGCCCGGTGCGGCCGGCCCACGGCAGTCCCCCCGGAAGCCCGGCGGAGGCTGGACCGCCCAGACCGGTGAACCCACCGGTCGCCGGGCGTCCCGCCCCGCCGACCCCATCGACGTCGCCCGTTACGGCGAATCCACCGGCGGCAGGATCAGTGCCGCCGATCCCGGAGGCCGGGGCCGCGCATCCGCTGAGCAGGCCCATTATCAGCCCACCCACCAGGACCGGACCGACCACGGCGCGGGTCACAGTGGGCCACCCGAACAGGCTCACCACCATGACCCGCACCTTCCTTGTCAACGACCCGTTACTGCCGCGCCTCGGCGCGCCGGGTGCCGTAAACCGCCGCCGCGCTGATCATCAGCACCAGGGCGATGGCCGCGCCGCCGAACCACAGGCCGGAGCTGTTCCCGGGCTGGTTAGTTGCCACCAGGCCCGCGCTGCCAGCGGGAACGCCGTCAGGGTTGGAGTGCAGCCCGTCGATGGTCTGCACCGCGAGCGCCAGGTTGCTGTCGGTCAGGCTGCCCCAGGCGTACACGATGGTGTTGGTGCCCTCGGCCACGTTCACGTCGGCCGGGCCGATCACCGGGTCGGTGGTTCCGGTCGCGGCCACGGAGGCCGACACCGTGCCGGCCGGCAGGGTCAGCATGGACTCATCGGGGTTGCTCAGGTTGGTGATCACCGCGGTGCCGCCGGCGAGCACGTCCACGGCGGGGGCCGCGGCGACGTGACGCACCGTGAGTCGGCCTTCGCCGGCGCCGACGGTGCTGATGTCGTTGGCGAACAGGGTCGCCGTGGGTGCCCCGGCCGCGTCGAGGTGCGCGGCGGCGGTGTAGTTCTTGCCCGCCTCCAACGAAAGGTCGACCGGACCGATGGCCGGCGAACTCGCGTCCGCGGCATCCGATGCCGTGATCGCCACGGTGTAGGTGCCCGCGGGCAGTTCGAGCGGGCCGGCGATGTCGCCGGGTTCGAAGTTATCCAGGGTGAGTGCGTCGTTCACGTACACGTCGACGGTGAGGCCGGGTACCCCGTGCAGCACGGAGAGCTGGGCGACGTCGGTTGCGGCGTTCGCCGGGGCGATTCCCGCCAGGGCGACAAGGGCGCCGGCTGCGATGCCGACGGTGATGGTCTTGCGCATGGTTTCCTCCAGTCAGTGGAACGAGAGCGGGAACCTGTCGGTTTCCCGTTACCCGTTACTTCCGGAGGACTCCCTCATTCGGATGCACCCTGCCGAGAAAATTTCTCAAGCAGTGGGCCTCGCATCCAGTTGCAGCAAAGTGCCCCTTCGACGCTCGCGAAGGGGCACGGTCCGGCACGTCGCCGGCAGATGCGGACGCGCGTGTCAGGCCTGCTCGACGACCTCCGAGGTAGCCAGCACCGCACCGGCGTGCGCGAGTTCGGCCAAGGCCTTCTCGCTGGACTCCGGTGCCACTCCGGCGATGAGGTCGGTGAACACCCGCACCTGCTGGCCGTGCTCGAGGGCATCCAGCCCCGAGGCGCGCACACAGAAGTCGGTGGCCAGGCCGACCAGGTCCACGTGTGTCACGCCGGCGGCGATGAGCAGCTCGCCGAACTTCTCGCCCGACCCGTCGACGCCCTCGAAGATCGAATAGCCCGGCTGGCCCTGCCCCTTGAGGATGTGCACCGTCGACTCCGGCAGCGTCAGCGCCGCGTGGTACTCCGCGCCGGTGGTGTCGGCGACACAGTGCGCCGGCCAGGTGTCCACGAAGTCGGGTTCGGCATCCACCGCGAAGTGGCCGTTGTTGCCGCCTTCGGCGTCGTGCCAGTCACGGGAGGCGAAGATGTGCCCGTAGGTGTTCGGATGCGCCGCCAGCAGGGCGCTGATCGCCCCGGCCACGGCGGCCCCGCCGTCAACCGCGAGGGCGCCGCCCTCGGTGAAGTCGTTCTGAACGTCGATGATGATCAGTGCGCGGGTCACGGATGCACTCCTGTCGGTTGAAAGTCACTTAGGTGTTCGAGAGGTTGTTTCCGCAGCGGAAAAACCCTGTCGTGATGGTATCGATCGCCTGCTTCGCATTATCACCCACATCACCCAGCGCGTATACGGCGAAGGTGAGGGTGCTGCCGTCGCCGGCCTTGATGATGCCGGCGAGGGTGTAACCGGTGTCGATCCAGCCGGTCTTGGCGAACACGGCGCCATCGGCATCCGCGTTGCCGCCGCTGAACCGGTCGCTGTAGGAGAGCGAGCCTGAGCTGCCGCCGGCGACGGGCAGACCGTCGAAGATCACGCCGAGGCTGCCCTCGCGGGCGTTGATCTTCTGGAACAGCTTGGTGAGGTAGCCGGGTGGCACAGCGTTGTTGTCACTGAGCCCGGAGCCGTCACTGACGCGGATGCCGGTGGTGTCGATGCCGTACTCGGCCAGTCCCGCGAGCACGGCGGGCTGGATGGCGCCGAAGGTGTTGCCGGTGCCGCTCTCCACGGCCACCAGGCGGGCGAGCATCTCGGCGAGCGCGTTGTCGGAGACGATCAGGGACTGCTGGATCAGGGTGGACACCGGTTGGGACTGCACGGCGGCGAGCTGGCCGGCGCCGGCCGGGGCGGTGCCGACACTCACGGTGGGGTCGCCGCCAAGCTCGTCGGCGAACGCGGCGCCGGCCCGCGCCACCGGGTCGTCGCCGCGGGCGGAGGTGCTGTTGTACGGGTTGTCCCGGTCGCCGTCCACCTGCAGGGCCGTGATCTCGGGCATGTACCCCTGGGTCTGTTCCTTGCGGTCCCAGCTGGGCTCCCAGGCCGGGTCGCCGAAGTAGCTGGAGTCCAGCAGCACGGAGGTGATCGCGGTGCCGTCCATCGCCGCCCGGGTCTGTTCGGCGAGATCGTCGAGGTGCGCGGCGCCGGCGTAGAAGGACTCGTCGCCGCTGGGGGTGCTCGAGAGGGTGAGGTCGCCGCCGCCGACGAGCACCACCTGGCCGGGTTTGCTGCCGGCGACCACGGTGGTGGTGGCGCGGTAGTCCGGGCCGAGCACGCTCAGCGCGGCAGCGGAGGTGAGCACCTTGAGCACGCTGGCCGCACGGGATGCGGTGCTGCCGCCCCGGTCGAAGAGGATCTCGCCGGTCTCGGCGTTGACCACCTGGGCCTGGAACTCGCCCAGCCGCTCGTCCGCGGCGAGGTCGGCCACCGNGGAACTCGCCCAGCCGCTCGTCCGCGGCGAGGTCGGCCACCGAGCAGGTGCGCAGCGGGGCGGTGACGGTGGCGAGGGTCGGGGCGGGCCGCAGCTCCGGGGTGATCGGGGCGGGGGTCGGGGTGGGCGTGGCGGATGCGTCGGGTGCGGCCACGGCGACCGGCTTGGCGTTGCCGCTGGCCGTGCCCGCCCACACGGCGCCGCCGCCGAGCAGCACGAGGGCCACGGCCGCGGCGACGATCAGGCGCAGGGGTGTGCGCGTGGTCTGCTCAGGCACGGACGGTTCGGGGGTATCCACTAACGAAGGTTACCGAGCCGGGGTGGGAGCCCGGCAAGAGCGCCGGGTCCGGGCTGGCGCATCCGCGCTGGCTGGTTGCGGCCTGGCGGCGCGGGTTCGTGGTCACGGCACGGGTTGCTGGTCGCGGCACGGGTTCGTGGTCACGGCACGGGTTCGTGGTCGCGGCACGGGTTCGTGGTCGCGGCACGGGTTCGTGGTCGCGGCACGGGTTCGTGGTCGCGGCGCGGGTTGCTGATCACGGCGCGGGTTGCTGCGCGCGGTTGGGTGCGCGCCCGTGGAAAAGACAAGTGCGCCAGGACAGCAGCGCGAACCATCCGACCGCACGTTACCTCCGTAGGTCTACGCCCCGCCTCGCGGCAAGCGTTAGTGCTCGCGGCACGGGTTACTCCTCGCGGCACGCGTTAGTCCCGGCGGCACGCGTTAGTCCCGGCGGCACGGGATCTACGGTGTGCCGCCGTGAACAAGACCAGCCATGAGGAAGAAAGCATGCCGCGACAGCAACTCGGGACCGCCGACCGCGCCGTACCTCCGCCGGGCCATGCCCGCCCTCGCGGCACGCGCAACTCCTCGCGGCACGCGTTACTCCTCGCGGCACGCGTTAGTCCCGGCGGCACGCGTTAGTCCCGGCGGCACGCGTTATTCCCGGCGGCGCGCGTTATTCCCGGCGGCACGGGGTCTAAGGTGCGCCGCCGAGAACAAGACGTGCCACGAGGAAGAAGGTGTGCCGCGACAGCACCGGACAGATCGGTTGCGCGCCCCAGCCTTAGTCGCCGAGGTAGACCAGGCCGATCTGGGCGCGGATCGCGTCGAGGGTCTCCATGATCTGTACGGATTCGCTCGTGGTCAACAGGTCGCTGGCGATCAGGCCCGCCGCCACAAGCCGTTCGGCCTCGGCGGCCTGGAAGTGCATGCCCCGGCCGGTGATGGCGGGCGTCTCGTACGCCTCGACGACCTCGTTGGCGCTGTTGTACACGCGGAACGAGGTGGGCGAGTACCAGACCTCGTCGATGTCGATGCGACCCTCGGTGCCGAGGATGCTGGCGGTGTTGTGCCCCTTGGTGTCGCTCGCGGAGAGCAGCGACGCGATCTGGCCGTCCGGGTAGTGGAAGATCGTGGCGATCTGGGCATCCACCCCGGTGGCCTTGAAGGTGGCAGAGGCGAGGATGGTCTCGGGCGGGCCGAACAGCGCCGAAGCGAACGACACCGGGTAGATTCCGAGGTCGAGCAGCGCGCCGCCGCCCAGTGCCAACGAGTTGATGCGGTGGGCGGGGTCGTCGGGCAGGTCCTGGGTGTGGTCGGCGATCAGGGAGCGCACGTCGCCGAGGCTGCCGGCGGCGAGAATCTCGCGGATGCGCACCATGTGCGGCAGGAAGCGGGTCCACATGGCCTCGAGCACGAGCAGGTTCTTGCTCTCGGCCAGGGCCACCACGGCGCGCGCCTCGGCAGCGTTGAGGGTGATCGGCTTCTCGATCAGGACGTGCTTGCCGGCCTCCAGCGCCAGGGTGGCGTTGGCCGCGTGGAACGGGTGCGGGGTCGACACGTAGATGATGTCGACCTCGGGGTCGGCCACGAGTGCCTCGTAGCTGGGGTGCGCGGTGGGGATGCCGAATTCGGCGGCGAAGGCATCCGCGGATGCCTGGCTGCGAGAGCCGACGGCCTGCACGGTGAAGCCGTTCTTCACGAGGTCCCCGGCGAATTGGTGGGCGATTCCGCCCGTGGCCAGGATTCCCCAGCGGAGTGCATCAGTCATGGTGCGAGCCTAGCGAACCCACTCGGCCGCACACCAGAACGGCATGTTATTGTGCCGGTCATGAGTGAAATGACCTTCGACGAAAAACGCCACGACCAGCTCACCACCGCCCCCAAGGCCAGCGAAGCGGATGCGGCGCCGCGGGTGACCGTGGACGAACAGGCCGATGGTGTGAAGCGCATCGACGTGGCCGACACCGCCGCGGTGCGGCCCGGCAAGACCGAGGAGTAACCCGTCACCTGACGTTTGCCGAGCGGTCATCGCGGCCGCATACGCTGACGCCTGTGAGCGAGAATCTGCTTCTGGCCCGGCGCACGACCCCGCAGCAGCGGGACGTGCCTCGCATGCTTACCCCGCCACGGCGGGCCGAGCCCCGCTTCGACACCCCGCTTCCGATCCAGCTGCCGCAGCCGGCCGTCCGGCCCGAGTTCGCGGTGCGCAATTCCCCGACCGACCTGGTCTTCCGAGCGCTCTGGCAGCTGGTGGGCGTCTACGTCTTCGTGGTGCTGCTGGTCAAGGACCGCCGACTGCCGCGCTGACCGGCACCGTCAGTCGGCGCGGGTCAGAACCGTGTCCAGCACGCGGTCCGCGATCGCCCGGTGGCCGGCGTCATTGACGTGCACCCCGTCGGACACCACCATGTCGTTCTGGATGACCACGGGGTCGAGCAGACTCACGTACTCGGCGTCGACCCGGTCCGCGGCGGCGCGCACCCAGCCATCCAGATCGGTGATCATGGCCGTGGCCGGCTCGGCGGTCGACGGCCCCACCGCGATGAGCCGGGCGTTCGGCAGGCCCTCCCGGAGAAGGCTGAACGTCCTGTCGACGGCGGCCTGCACCAACTCCGGGTCCGTGGCGAGCGCCCACCGGTCGTTCTGGCCACCGGCGATCACGACGACGTCGGGGGCGGGGGCGGCGATGTCGGCCACCCGGTCCGGGTAGGCGGGGCAGTCGTCCTGGCCGCAGCTGGCGACCCCTGCCATGGTGACGTACCCGGTGCCGCCCTGGCCCTCGTTGACCTCGGTCCAACCGGCGGCGTAGGCCACGACGGTCGTCCACTTCATGGTCGGATTCGAGGCGCCCCAGCCCTGGGTGTACGAATCGCCGAGGAACACGGCGACGGCGGGGTCGGTCGGTGACGTCGGCGAGTCCGTGGGTGCAGCTGACGCGGTGGGCGGGGCGGATGCGGTGGGCGATGGCGCCGCCGGGGGCAAGGTGGGCACCAGTGACGCGGTGGATGCGGCGCCCGCGCCGACCACGGCTGCCACCACCGCGGCGATGCCGCCAATCACGAGCACCAGAAGTGCGGCCATCAGCACCAGGCGCCGACGGCGCCCTGCGGCGGGCGGGCTCGTCGGGGTGCGCTGTTCTGCCATGCACCCAGCTTAGGAGCCCGCCGCAAGCCCACGAACCGTGAGAAAAGCACCAGCCGAGGCGGTTTTTCGGGGCTTTTCTGACAGTTCGCGAGTGGGGCGGCCCTAGGTGCGGGGCTTGATCTCGTCGGTGATGTCGGCCACCGTGGCCCCGTAGGCGGCGATGAGCGCGTCGGCGTCGACGAACGCGGAGTAGCCGTGCTCCCCTGCGCCCATCGCCACCCGGGCGCCGCGCATCCGCTCGTCGGCGAACACCGGCCAGGCGGTACTGCTGCCCAGCGGAGTGATGGTGCCGCGCGAATACCCGGTCGCGGCCAGGGCGAGGTCTTCGTGCGGCAGCGACAGCTTGTTCACGCCCACCAGGGCGCGCAGTTTGGCCCAGCTGATCTGCCGGTCACCGGGCACCAGCACGAAGAGGTAATCCCCGTCGTGGCGCTTCACCACGAGCGACTTGACGATGCCGGCCGGCTCCAGCCCCAGCAGCCGGGCAGCGCTCTCGAGGCTGTCGGCGGCGGGGCGCTCGACGATGTCGATGTCGAGTCCGCGCGCCCGCGCATCCGTTTCGACCCGTTCGCGCCCTGTGTCAGCCATGACCAAAGTCAACCACGCGGGTGGGGGTGCCGAGGCCGCCCGGCCCACGGATGCTCGCGGCTCGGCTCGTTCCTCGCGGCGCGGGTTAGAAGCCGCGCCACGAGGAATAGGGCGCGCCACCAGGACTACGGTGCGCCGCGAACGCGCAGACCGGGTCAGCCGAAGATCGCCCAACCGTGCGGCGGCACTGTGTGGCCGGCCGGGCTGGAGTCCGCCGCGCCGGCCAGCCGCTCGGCCGCATCCGTGACGACGGTCAGGGCCTCGTCGCCGAGGTTGAGCGCCACCACCAAGCGTTGGATGCCGTCGGTCACCTCGATCACGTACCCCGTGTTGGTCAGGGCGAGCGGCCGGCTCGTGGCCGTGTGCAGCCAGGGGTGCCGGCGCCGCAGCCCGATCAGCTCCTGGTGCAGCACGAAGGTGTCCGCGGCGACGGGATCCTGATCGGCGGACGGCAGGTCGGCGGGGCTCGCCGGGTAGGCGGGACGGATGGCGTCATCGCCGCCGGCGCGCTGCTCCTTCACGGCGCGCAGCCCACGCTCGTCGCCGTAGTAGATCGCCGGGGTGCCGCCGAGGGTGAGCAGCAGCACCAGGGCGTGCGGGTGGTGGCGTTCGTCTTGGATCTGACTGGCCAGCCGAGTCACGTCGTGGTTGCCGATGAAGGTGTACGGCACAAATGCGCCGAGGCACGCGGTGTGCCGGGTGAGCGCCCAGTCCAGTTCGAAGAAGTTGCGCTCGTTCAGCGCGTGCCAGATCGCCTGCCAGAGTTCGTACTGGGTGACGGTGTCCACCCCGGATGCGGCGACGAAGCCGGCGTAATCGCCGTGCAGCACTTCGCCCATCACGTACACGTCGGGGTGCCGCTCGCGCACCCGCGGCAGCACGCCGGCCCAGAACGCGGCGGGCATCGCGTATGCGGCATCGAGGCGCCAGGCGTCGATCCCCCGGTCGAGCCAGTGCGCCATCACGTCGGTGACGAGCTCGGTCACGGCCGGGTTGTCGTGGTTGAGCGTCACCAGGGCGTCGTGCCCCTCGAAGGCCACGAGCTCACCGGCCGATGTGCGGCGGAACAGGGCGTTCTCGGGCGCGGCCGGGTCGGCCAGAGCGGTGACCAGCGGCGTGAAATCCCGGCCGACGTGGTTGAACACACCGTCGAGCATCACCCGGATGCCGCGCCGCTGGCACTCGGCGATGAGGTGGTCGAGGTCTGCGGTGTCGCCGAGCCGCGGGTCGACCTCGAAGTAGTCGGTGGTGTCGTAGCCGTGGGTGCGGGAGGCGAAGACAGGGCCGAGGGCCAGGCCGTTCGCGCCGAGATCGAGCAGGTAGTCCAGCCAGGACTCGATCTGCCGCAACCGGTGCGTGGGCGAGCGGTCTTGCCCGGTGGTGTCGGCACCGACAAAGCCCAGCGGATACACGTGCCACCAGATCACGTGTTCGGTCCAGTTCGGCACGCCTCGACCCTATCGCGGTTGAACCGTGGTGGTCGGTGCCGGTCGCCATCGTCTGGATGCGCGTGGTGCAGGTCGCGACAACGACCCCCTAGGCGAACACTCCGGCACGATTGCAGCATCCGGCTCGCGCTCTGCCCGGTCTTGGGCCCCGAACTGGACCGTGCAATCTGACCCAGATTGCAGCATGGGCGTTGAGAGCCTGCGGGATTGGCGCCGGCCCAGCACTCGCCCTCGTCACCGCACCTCCTGCCGCCTCTCGCGCCCGCTATAGCGGGCGCGACGCGCCACAGGAGGCGCCGTGAGCGGTCGCGGGTGCGCCGACGTTCCGCAGACCGGGTCGCGGGGTCTCGACAAGCGCGACCAACGGATGGGAGGGAGCTGCGGAGAAAGAGAGGGCCGCCTATCAGAATCGAACTGATGACCTATTCATTACGAGTGAATCGCTCTACCAACTGAGCTAAGGCGGCGTGAGACCGAATACTTCCCGAAGAAAGACGCGCGGCGACACAGCATCCAAGCTTAGTCGATCGGGGAGGTCACGGTGTACAGCTCACGGAAGGACTTGGCGACCCAGGCCGACAACGGGGTGCAGTCATCCGCTTCGGCCCAGCACCGCCAGGCATGCCGGGTGGCAGCCATGGCGATCAGGGTCACCAGCAGCGCCCGCTGGGCGAGGGCCCCCGGGTCCTCGGCGAGGTGCGGGGCGTCGGCGGTGAGCCGGCGCTCGACGATGTGCTGCAGGCCGGCTTCGAAGTTGCGCAGGGTGGCCATCCGCATCGTGAAGAGGTAGCTGTTCTCTTTCATCACCGCGCGGCGCAGCTCGTGGATCTCCCGGTCGCCGTCGGTGTTCTGCAGGCTCCGGCTGATCAGCCCGGCCAGGTCGGTCATCACGTCGGAGGGTCCGCCGGCGACGAACCGCTCGATGTCCTCGTCGCAGGCCAACTCCAGCTCGTCGCCGACCAGGGCGGAATCCTTGGAGGCGAAGTAGTTGAAAAACGTGCGCGGCGAGATGGCAGCGACCCGGCTGATCTCCTCGACGGTCACCTTGTCGATGCTCCGCTGGGCGCATAGGGTGAGCACGGCACGCTGGATCTCCCGGCGGGTGGCCAGGCGTTTCCGTTCCCGCAGGCCTGGTTCGTCAGCAGCGCCCATCTGTCAACACATCGGGTCGGCCGCGGGCACGATGCCGTCGATCAGGTAGCTGTCGACGGTGTCGTTGACGCAGGCGTTGGACTTGTTGTACGCGGTGTGACCCTCACCCTCGTAGGTGACGAGCTGCCCGCTGTCGAGCTGCTCGGCGAGGTTCTGTGCCCACACGTAGGGGGTGGCCGGGTCGTTCGTGGTGCCCACGACGAGGATCGGGGCCGCGCCGGTGGCGTGGATGGCCTGGCGCTCCCCGGCGAAGGCGTGCGGCCAGCTGGAGCAGGAGATGTCGCCGTAGGCCATGTACTTGCCGATTGTGGGGGCGATCTGCTCGATCTGGGCGGCCTCGGCGCGCATGGAGGTGAGGTCGTCGTTGTAGGCGTAGTCCAGGCAGTTGATGGCCGTGAAGGCCTCGGTGGAGTTGTCGCGGTAGCTGCCGTCGGGGTTGCGGCCGTTGTAGCCGTCGGCGAACTGCATGGCCCCGTCGGCACTGCCCTGCAGCACGCCCTCGAACATGTCGCTGAGGTTGGTCCACGCCGTCGCCTGGTAGAGCGGGTAGATGATCGCGGTGAGCAAAGCGTTCGCGCCGAGCTGGCGGCCGTCGGTGGCGGTGATCGGGCTGGCATCCACCGACGCCAGCAGCGCCGAGATGGTGGCCATGGCGTCGTCGACGGTGCCGTCGAACGGGCAGGCCGAGCCCGCCAGGCAGTCGGTGAGGTAGGCGCGCAGGGCGTTCTCGAAGCCCAGCGCCTGGGTGCTGGTCACCTCGAAGTTGCTGGTGGACGGGTCGAGGGCGCCGTCGAGCACGAGCCGGCCGACCTTGTCGGGGTACAGCTCGGCGTAGGTGGCACCGAGGAAGGTGCCGTAGGAGAAGCCCAGGTAGTTGAGCTGGGCGTCGCCGAGCACCGAGCGCATCAGGTCGAGGTCGCGGGCGGCGCTGCGGGTGTCGACCTGGCCGAGCAGGGCCCCGGTCTCATCGCTGCAGGATGCGGCGAAGTCGGTGGCGCTGGCCTCCAGCTCCTGCACCCACGCGTCGCTGCCGCGCTCGGCGTCGGCGATCCCGTAGAGGTATTCGTCCATCTGCGCCGGTTCGTAACAGGCCACGGCCGAGGACATGCCGACCCCGCGCGGGTCGAACCCGACGATGTCGTAGCGTTCCTGCAGGGCAGCATCGGTTGCGTAGTCGACGGATGCCTTGACGAATTCATAGCCGGAACCGCCGGGTCCGCCGGGGTTGAGCAGCAGCGACCCGAGCCGGTCACCGGTGGCGGGTTGGCGCACCAGGGCGAGGTCGACCGAGCCGCCGGCCGGGTCTTCCCAGTCCAGCGGAGCCGACACGGTGCTGCACTGCATGCCGTTGTCGCAGTCGGACCACTGCAGCACCTGGCTGTAGAACGGATCCAGCGGCGCATCGACCTTTTCGCCGGTGGGCGTGGAGGTCGACGGTGCGGGCTGGGGCATGAACCACGTCACGCAGCCGGTCAGGCCGAGCGTCACTGCCACCGCGGCCGCCATGGTCGTGAATACGCGAGTGCGCTGGGTCACTGGGTTCCTCTTCTCTGGTGAATCCTGTGCATGTGCGGCGACTGCCGTCACCGTCGGATCATCGACACCAGCATGGCCTCGAGGGCCAGCGCCGGTGCCACGTTGGCTTCAATTCTCTGCCGGGCCAGGGCAATCGCATCCATCGTCGCGACGGTGGTCGCCGGCGGGCAGGCCCCGGCGGCGCGGCGCAGTTCGGGCAGCAGCTCGAGGTTGATGATGGTGCTGTCCCGGCCCAGCTGCATCATCATCACGTCGCGGTACAGCGAGGTGAGGTCCACCAGGATGCGGTCGATGCCGTCGCGCAGGCTGCGGGTGGCGCGGCGCTTCTGGTCGTCTTCGAGGTTCTTGATCTGGCTGCGGAGCGCGGGCGGCACCGACTGGCCGGGTTCCACGCCGAGCGAGCGCAGCACACCCTCGCGTTCGACCGCATCCCGCTCGATGGTGATCGCCTTGGCGTCATCGCCGGCGATGGCGAGCAGTCGGGCAGCGGCGTTGACCGCGGTGGACACCCCCGTGAGGCCGAGGGCGGCGCGGAGGGTCTCCTCACGGCGGGCGCGGGCCTCGGCGTTGGTGGCGAGCCGCAGGGCCATGCCGATGTGGCTCTGCGCCTCACGGGCGGCCCGTTCGGCGACGGCCGGCTCCACGCCGGTGCGACGGATGAGCAGCTCGGCCACCGCGTCGATGCTCGGCACCCGCAGACGCACGGTGCGCACCCGGGAGCGGATGGTGGGCAGCAGGTCGGCCTCGCTGGGGGCGCAGAGGATCCACACCGTGCGTTCCGGCGGCTCCTCGAGCGCCTTGAGCAGCACGTTGGAGGTGCGCTCGACCATGCGGTCGGCGTCTTCGACGACCACCACGCGGTAGCGACCTACCGACGGGGAGTACTGCGAGCGGGCCACGGCTTCCTTCACGGAATCCATCTTGATGATGACGCCCTCGGTGCTGAGCACGGTGAGGTCGGGGTGGGTGCGCGCGTCGACAAGCTTCTGGGTGGACTCGTCGCCCTGCGGCGTGCCGGGGCTCAGCAGCGCGGTCGCGAAGGCGAAGGCGAGGTTGGAGCGGCCGGAGCCGGGCGGGCCGGTGATCAGCCACGCGTGGGTCATTGAGGAGGAGGTGCTGCGGGCGGCGGCGCTCGTCGCGGTAGCGGCATCCGTAGCGGTAGCGCTCGACTGGGCGGCATGGATGTCGGCGTCGGGGCGCTCGAGTGTGGCGACCGCTCCCGGGCGCTCTGCGGCGGCACGGAAGATGGCGATCGCATCTGCTTGACCCGTCAGGTCGTCCCACACTGCCATTCGTCAAGGCTACCCGGAGCCGGTGACAGCCGGGTGCGGGTGCCTCCCCCGCCGAGTTGCCAGTTGAAGCCCGTTGGCTTCCCGTGAAGCGGCACCAACTGGCATCTCACGCGCGCGCAGCGCATCGAGTTGCCAGTTGAGGCCCCCTGGATGCCTTCCAACGGGCGTCAACGGGCATCTCGCGGCACCGCACATCCGCCCACTTGCCGCAAAACGCCCCCTGGCCGCCGCCACAAGGGACTTTTCACGCAAGTCACGGATGCTGAATCTCTCGACTTGCCGCAAGATGCCCCCTCCTGGCGGGCGAAAGGGGGTTTTGCGGCAAGTCGGGGCGGGTGCGGCGGGACGCCCTAGAGCAGGGCGGCAACGCGGGCGCGGATGAGCGCGGCGAGTTCGTCGACCGGCAGCGACGCATCCAGCACCAGAAAACGGTCGGGCTCGGCGGCGGCGAGGTCGAGGAACGCGGCGCGCACCCGGGCGTGGAACTCGCCCTTCTCGGCTTCGAGCCGGTCGAAGACCTTGTCGGCGGCGTCGAGGCGGCCGCGGGCGGCGGTCTCGTCGAGGTCGAGCAGCAGGGTGAGGTGCGGCAGCAGGCCCTCGACCGCCCAGAGCGAGAGGTCGCGCACCTCGGTGCCGCCGAGTACCCGGCCGGCGCCCTGGTAGGCGACGGAGGAGTCGAGGTAGCGGTCCTGGATGACGATTTCGCCGCGGGCCAGCGCCGGGCGCACCAGGGTGCCGATGTGCTGGGCCCGGTCGGCGGCGTACAGCAGGGCCTCCGCGCGGGGCGAGACCTCACCGCGGTGGTGCAGCACGATCTCGCGGATGGCGACGCCCACCTCGGTGCCGCCGGGCTCGCGGGTGCGCACCACGGTGCGACCCTGGGCCTGCAACCACTCGCCGAGCAACTGCGCCTGGGTGCTCTTGCCCGACCCGTCGCCACCCTCGAGGGTGATGAACAGGCCGGGCTTCACAGCATCCGTCACGACTGCGCGGCCGCCTGTGCTGCCTTCGCGGCCGCGTTGGCCGCCCGGGTGGCTGCGGCTTTCGCGGCGGTGGCGGCCTTCTGCTCCGGGGTGCGCTCGGCGCGCACGCCGGGGGTGGCCGCAGACGTGCCGGTCTTCTTGACCGGGGCCCGCTTTGCGGCGGTCTTGGTCACCGCACCGGCCTTCACTGCGCCGGCTTTTTTGGCCGGGGCCTTCTTCGCGGCGGGCTTCTTGGCCGCCGGCTTCTTGGCGGGAGCTTTCTTCGCCGGCGACTTCTTCACCGCCGGGCCCTTGGCCCGCTTGTCGGCGAGCAGTTGCACGGCGCGCTCGTAGTCGACCTCGTCAACACTCTCGGCCTTGGGGATGGTGGCGTTGGTGATGCCATCCGTCACGTAGGCGCCGAACCGGCCGTCCTTGATCTTGATGGCCTTGCCGCTCTCCGGGTCGGGCTCTTCGAAGTCCTTGAGCGCGCTGGAGGCACGGCGGGCGCCGTACTTGGGCTGCGCGTACAACTCGATGGCGCCGGCCAGGTCGATCTCGAAGATCTGGTCCTCGCTGGTGAGCGACCGGGTGTCGACGCCCTTCTTGAGGTACGGACCGAACTTGCCGTTCTGGGCGAGGATCTCGGTCTGCGTCTCGGGGTCCAGGCCCACCACGCGCGGCAGGTTCAGCAGCGCCAGCGCGGTGTCGAGGTCGACGGTGGCCAGGTCCATGGATTTGAACAGCGACGCCGTGCGCGGCTTCACCGCGGCGGCGGCCTTCTTGGCCGGGGTCTTGCGCTTGGGCTTGGCGGCGGCAGCGGGTGCGGCGGCCGGGGCTCCGGCGTCGGCCAGCGAGGTGACCTCGCCGGTAAGCGGGTCGATGGACTCGCCGGGACCGTCGGTGTCCGCCGGCGGCTCGAGCTCGGTCACGTACGGGCCGAAGCGGCCGTCCTTGGCGACGATCTCCTTGCCGTTGTCCGGGTTCACGCCGATGACGCGGTCGGTGACGACCGGGGCATCCACGAGTTCACGGGCCTTGGCAGGGGTGAGCTCGTCGGGTGCCAGGTCCGGCGGGATGTTCACCCGGCGGGGGGTGGCATCCGGGTCGGCGGTGGGGTCGGCGACTTCGAGGTAGGGGCCGTACTTGCCGATGCGCAGGGTGATGTCATCGACGATGTGGATCGAGTTGATCGAGCGGGCGTCGATCTCGCCGAGGTTGTCGACGACCTGGCGCAAGCCGCGGTGCTTCTCCGAACCGAAGTAGAAGCTGGTCAGCCAGTCCACCCGGTCGGCGGTGCCGCCGGCGATGCGGTCGAGGTCGTCTTCCATTTCGGCGGTGAAGTCGTATTCCACCAGGTCGGTGAAGAACTCCTCGAGCAGCCGCACCACGGAGAAGGCGATCCAGTTCGGGATCAGAGCCTGCCCGCGCGGGGTGACGTAACCACGGTCGGTGATGGTGGAGATGATCGACGCGTACGTGGAGGGGCGGCCGATGCCGAGCTCTTCGAGCTTCTTCACCAGGCTGGCCTCGGTGTACCGGGCGGCCGGAGTGGTTTCGTGGCCCTTGGCCTCCACCTCGACGAGGGTCAGCGTCTGGCCCTCTTCCAGCGGCGGCAGCTTCGACTCGGTGGGGTCGGTGGAGGCGTTCCGCTCCTCGTCCCTGGACTCCTCGTACGCGAGCATGAAACCGCGGAAGGTGATGACGGTGCCGCTGGCGGCGAATTCGGCGAGCGCCTCGGAGGCGGCGGGGTGCGCGGCCTGGCCGGTGGGGCCCGCGGCGATGGTCACCGACGCGGTCGAACCGGTCGCATCCGCCATCTGGCTGGCGACGGTGCGCTTCCAGATCAGGTCGTAGAGCTTGAAGTCGTTGCCGCGCAGCGAGCTGGACAGCGAGGACGGGGTGCGGAAGGTGTCGCCGGACGGGCGGATGGCCTCGTGGGCTTCCTGCGCGTTCTTGCTCTTGCCCTTGTACAGGCGCGGGTTCGCGGGCACGGTCTCGGCGCCGTACAGCGACGCGGCCTGCTTGCGGGCGGCGGTGATCGCCTGCTGCGACAGCGAAGGCGAGTCGGTACGCATATAGGTGATGTACCCGTTTTCGTACAGCGACTGGGCCACGCTCATGGTCTGCCGGGCGGTGAAGCGCAGCTTGCGCGCGGCCTCCTGCTGCAGGGTCGAGGTGGTGAATGGCGCGGCGGGGCTGCGGCGGTAGGGCTTGGAGGCGACCTTGGTGACGGTGATCGGCACGCCGGGCACCTTGAGGGCGTCGGCCAGGGCGAGGGCGGATGCCTCGTCGAGGGTGGCCGCGACGACCTTGGGCTTGAGCTTGCCGGTGTCGTCGAAGTCGCTGCCGGTGGCGATGCGTTCGCCGCCGAGGCGCACGAGCTTGGCCTGGAAGCCGTTCTCGGCGGAGGCGCCGGGAACGAGCTGGGCGATGAGGTCCCAGTAGCCGGCGGACACGAACGCGAGGCGTTCACGTTCGCGGTCGACGACGAGGCGGGTGGCGGCGGACTGCACGCGGCCGGCGGACAGGCCGGGGCCCACCTTGCGCCAGAGCACGGGCGAGATCTCGTAGCCGTAGATGCGGTCCAGGATGCGCCGGGTCTCCTGCGCGTCGACGAGGGCGGTGTCGAGGTCGCGGGTGTTCTGGGTGGCCGCGATGATGGCGTCCTTGGTGATCTCGTGGAACACCATCCGCTTGACCGGGACCTTAGGCTGCAAGACCTGCAGGAGGTGCCACGCGATGGCCTCGCCTTCGCGGTCCTCATCAGTTGCGAGGAGGAGTTCGTCGGCGTTCTTCAGCGCCCGCTTGAGGTCACTGACGGTTTTCTTCTTCGCGTCGGAGACCACGTAATACGGTTCGAAGCCGTTGTCGACGTCGACGGAGAACTTGCCGAGCGGGCCCTTCTTGAGTTCCGGCGGCAGATTCTTGGGCTCGATCAGGTCTCGGATGTGCCCGACCGACGACAAAACCTCGTATCCGTCGCCCAGATAGGCGGCGATCGACTTCATCTTGGTCGGCGACTCGACAATGACCAGCTTCTTAGTGCCTGGCACCAGACTCCTCTTTATAGGTAACGGTCTGTGAAACGACCAAGCCACACCATACACACAGGAATCGAGTGCGCGCCGACGGTGACGGCGCGGGAGTGCCCCGAATTGACTCCACGGTAGCTCGCTCACGGCGCAGGGCAAGGCTGAAACGAGTGTGCACATGTGTTCGCGGAATTCGCGGCGGCATCGCCCGACACGCGGCCGGTGAGCCTCGGTTTGCGGATTAGGGGTTGCCTCCGCGGAGCACAGCCGCACAATAGAGACATGGTTACTGCAGCGCAGGGCACGTACACCGCGAAACTGACGGACGGCCCCCTCGAAGGAAAAACCGTCACCACCGAGTTCCTCGAATCCGGGGATCCCCGGCCGCGGATCGAGATACCCGCCGACGCAGCCGGCAAGCGGTACCTCTATGCCCGCGCCGCCGGTCTCGAGTTCGATTCCGCCGAGCATCCCGACAAGCCCTCCGCCGTGGACTACCGCTACCTCGAGGCGCTCTTCGACACTCCCCCAGCGACCACTTAGCCCGGCGATCGGGGATGCTGCACTTCTGGCGGCGAGCTCGAACACCGGCCTGACCATCGCTAGGGCGCCGGGCCGGCCCGCGCCCGGGAACCGATCGGGAACGCGCCCACCGTGCGGGACACCGCCACGGTGGCGATCAGGCCGTCCACCGAGCAGGTGACCAGGCGGGCGCCGTTCAGCTCCGCCGCCCGCGCCGCCGTGGCACAGGGCACGCCCGGCATGAGGCCGGAGGCGACGTCGGCCGCGGCGAGCGCCGCCGCATCCGCCGCACCCTGCACGGACTGACTGACCGGCAGCAAGGCCAGCAGCGGCACGAGCACGGCGGTCATCGTGACGAGCGCGCCGAGCAGCGCGACCGCGAGCACCGAACCGGATCCCCGCTCGCTGGCAGAGGTAGGCCGGCGGATGGGTGGGCGCGTCACGGGTCGTCGCTCGCGGTGTCGCTGGCGAGAGCGCAGGACCGGGCGGCGAGAGTGAGGCCCGCGGCGGCGAACGGCGCGAAGGCGCTCGGCGCGCTGAGCCGGGCGCAGACGAACTCCCCCTGGCGTTCCTCGGCGAGCGCGGTGCCGGGCGCCACCGCGGCCAGCAGCCCGGATGCCGGACCCGCGCCGTCGCCGCGGGCCAGCAGCCGGGCCACGTCGGCTGCGGCATCCGTCATGCGTACCTGTTGCCCGACCACCTGCACGGCACCCAGGCAGCAGGCCAGCACTACCAGCACTGCGGGCAGCACGGCCGCGAACTCGGCCGTGACGCTGCCCCGGTCCCGATGGAGTCGGTGTGCCAGCCCTGCCGCGGCTCGGTCACCCCACCGTGAGCGCACTGCGCACCAGCTCGGTGAGGATGCCGCGCACCTCGTCACCGCGCAGGATGACGATGAGCAAGCCGGCAAACCCGACGGCCGCCATGGTAGCCACGATGTACTCGGCGGTGGCCGCCCCGCGATCGTCACGCAACCGCAGGAGGGCGCGCATGCTGTTGGACCGCACCGCGCGGGTGCGCACGAGTGCGTTGCGTATTCCGGTACCCGCGCTGGGATTGTGCCGTAGCGGAGCGGCGGCACGGTCGGCGGCCGCCGCGCTTCCGGTGCTCTCCTCGGCTTGCGGGTGGTGCTCTGTCGGCGGGGCGGGCGGGCTGCTGAGGGTGGTCATGATGGATCTCCTTTCGCGTACAAGACGCGGTGCAAGCGGCGCGAGTGCAGCCAGCCTGTCGCGGCGACACCCGGCGCACCAACGACGGAAGCCCATCGGTGCACAAAAGTTCGAAACGGCAGCCTGTGGAGGAGCGCCCGAGTTCACCAGGGCGGGAGCACCCGAGCACCGTCACTCGACGCTGCCGAGGGTGGCGGCGAGCACGCTGAGCAGCAGCGGGGCGACACCGACAAGCATGAACGCCGGGAGCACACACACCCCTAGCGGGATCATCAGGGTCACGGCAAGGGTTTCGGCGCGTTGGTGGCCCGCAGTGCGCGCATCCCGCCGGGCCTGCGCGGCCTCGCTGCGCAACAGCTCACCGGCCGGCACCCCGGCTCGGGCCGAGAGGTCGAGCACTCGGTCGATGACCACGTCGGCGGAGTCGGTCGCACCGGTCGCGCGCAGGCCGAACCGTTCGGCGCTGCGCCGCGCGCTGGCGCGGGCCCGGTCGAGTGACCCGCCACCGGCCATGCCGATGGCGGTGAGGTCGAGCTCCAGTCCCGGCGCGGGCCCCTGGCGGCCGGCTGCGGCAACCAGGTGCCGGTTCCAGCGAGCGGCGCCGACCATCAGTAGGCACCCCGCGGCGAGACAGGCCAGCCCTGGGCCGGTGAGGAACAGGGTGCGCAGCGTGTCGAAGCCCATCAGGCTGCCGAACAACAGCGCCACCAGGGGCAGCACCATCACCAGCCGGGCCGTGGCGCGCGGGCCGGTGAGGGCCACGGTCAGGTCGCGGTGCAGCTGGCCGAGCTCCCGGAACGCGGCGGCCAGGTCGCGCAGGCATCCGGACAGGGGCGCACCGGCCCGGGTGGCGACATCCCACGCGGCGGCGAGGGCCCGCCACGCGTCGCCCAGCTGGTCAGGGAGCCCGGCGGCCGCGTCCGCGATGGCGTCGGCC